>QHWF01000028.1 GCA_003222455.1 Acidobacteriota bacterium | reverse complement strand
GCCGTGTCTGCCGCGCTCATGCCGGACGCGCACGTCGGCTACGGTCTCCCGATTGGTGGCGTGTTGGCCACGAATGACGCCGTCATCCCGTATGCCGTTGGTGTCGACATCGCCTGCCGGATGAAGCTGTCGGTGGTGGATTTGCCCGTGAATGCGCTGGCGGACGATCAGGCCCGTTTCACCCGGGCGATCGAGCGTGAGACGCGTTTCGGCATGGGCGCTTCGTTCCATTCGCGTCGTCAGCACCACGTGATGGACGCCGATTGGCACGTGACGAGCGTGACCGCCGGGCTGAAAGACCGTGCCTGGGCACAGCTCGGAACCAGCGGCAGCGGAAATCACTTCGTCGAGTTTGGACGGTTGACCATCCTCGACGACACGCTGGGGCTCGCACGCGGCGAGTACCTCGCGCTTTTGAGCCACTCCGGCAGCCGTGGCACCGGTGCGCAGATCGCCCAGCACTACAGCCGCCTCGCGCGCAGCCTCCATCCGGAGCTGCCGCCGGATCTGTCGCATCTGGCATGGCTTGATCTGTCGACGGAAGCGGGCCAGGAGTACTGGGCCGCCATGGAGCTCATGGGCCAGTACGCTGCGGCGAATCATGCGCTCATTCACGCTTCTGTTGCGCGTGCGTTGGGCGTCGACGTCGTGCTCGACATCGAGAACCATCACAACTTCGCCTGGCGCGAGCGCCATCGTCTCCCGGATGGCTCCGACGCTGACGTCATCGTGCATCGGAAGGGCGCGACACCAGCTGGTGCCGGCGTGCTCGGCATCATCCCGGGTTCGATGGGCACGCCCGGCTACGTAGTCCGTGGAAACGGGGTGGCCGCGTCATTGAATTCCGCTGCCCATGGCGCCGGGCGCCGGATGAGCCGCACGAAGGCGAAAGAGCTGTTCACGTGGGATATCGCCCAGCGGTTCCTGCATCAGCGTGGCGTCACGTTGTTGTCGGCGGGCCTCGACGAAGTCCCAATGGCCTACAAGGACATCGACGAGGTGATGGCGGCTCAACGCGATCTCGTCCAGCCGCTGGCGCGGTTTGAACCCCGGCTCGTCAAGATGGCCCCGAGCGGAGAGCCACCGGAGGATTGACGTATCCAACTCTCAACTCTCAACTCTCAACTCTCAACTCTCAACTCTGAAGTCTGAACCGTCTGAACCGTCTGAAGTCTGAAGTCTGAACCGTCTGAAATCTGAAATCTGAAATCTGAAATTTGTAATTGAAGCCGAGCCCGTGATTTCATTTTCGAAGATCAGCAAGCAGTACGGTAGACAGGTGCTTTTCGTCGACGCGTCCTTTCAGCTCAATCCCGGTGACCGAGTCGGTCTCGTCGGACCGAACGGCTCGGGCAAGACCACCCTCTTTCGGATGATCGTCGGCGAAGAGACGCCGGATGAAGGCGAAGTGTCGGTGCCGAAGCGGCTGACGATCGGCTATTTCCGGCAGGATGTCGAGGAAATGACGGGCCGGTCGGTGCTGGACGAGGCGATTCTCGGCAGCGGCCGCGCCGGCGACCTGCATCACGAGCTCGAGCAACTCCAGCACGCGATGTGCGATCCGGCCCAGGCCGACGACATGGATCGAATCCTCGCGCGCTTCGGCGAGGTGCAGGAAGAGTACGAGCATCTTGGCGGGTACGCCCTGGAGGCACAGGCCCGCGAGGTGCTGCACGGGCTCGGGTTCGAGGACGACCGGATCGATGGCGATGTCGGCGAGCTCTCTGGCGGCTGGAAGATGCGCGTCGCCATGGCGCGTGTGCTGCTCGGCCGGCCCGAGGCGCTGTTGATGGACGAGCCGACGAACCATCTGGACATCGAGTCGATCATCTGGCTGGAAGACTTCCTGAAGTCGCTGCCCGGGGCCCTGCTCATGACGTCGCACGACCGCGAGTTCATGAACCGGACCGTGACCCGGATTGCGGAGATCGATGGCGGCGACATCACCACGTACTCGGGCAACTACGACTTCTACGAGCGGGAGCGCGCGATTCGCGAGGCCAACCGCGAAGCGGCGTACGTGCGGCAGCAGGCGATGCTGGCGAAGGAGCAGCGGTTCATCGAACGGTTCGCGGCGCACGCCGCCAAGGCGGCACAGGTCCAGAGCCGGGTGAAGGCGCTCGAGAAGATCGACAAGATCGAGCTGCCGAAGAAGCGGCGCGTCGTGAAGTTCGAGTTCCGCACGCCTGCCCGATCCGGCGAGCAGGTTGCGGTGCTCGAGGCCGTCACGAAGAGGTACGGACGTCGCACCGTTCACGACAGACTGGACCTGACCATTCGGCGCGGCGAGCGCTGGTGTGTGATGGGCAAGAACGGCGCCGGCAAATCGACGCTGCTGAAGATGGTGGCCGGGCAGGTAGCGCCTGATGGCGGCCGAATCCGTCTTGGCGCCAGCCTTCAGATGGGCTACTTTGCGCAGCAGTCGCTCGACCTGCTCGATCCGTCATTGACGATCGAGCAGCAGCTCCGGAAGGACTTTCCGGACGAATCGATTGGAGCGCTTCGCAACCTGGCCGGCGCGTTTCAGTTCTCCGGCGACGACATCGACAAGAAGATCCGCGCGTTGTCGGGGGGCGAGAAGACACGCCTCGTCATGGCGCGGATGCTCCTGAATCCCCCGAACTTCCTCGTGCTCGACGAGCCGACCAACCATCTCGATCTCTGGACGAAAGAGATGCTGCTCGAGGCGCTGCACGACTTCGATGGCACGATGCTGTTCGTGTCGCACGATCGCGCGTTCCTGCGCGGTCTGAGCAATCGCGTCCTCGAGCTGGGCGGCGAGAGCGGGACCGAGGCGCAGCCACATGTCTATCCCGGGTCGTACGTCGAGTACATCGAGCGCACCGGCCATGAAGCCCCAGGCGTGCACCGCTGACGGCAAGGCTCTTCGTTACCAGCCACGACGATCAACGCAGAGGCCGCAGAGGACGCAAAGAAACACAGCATTTCTTAGCGGCCTTCGCGGCCTTTGCGTTCCCATTCGGCGTCGTTCGTCGGAGACGCACCTAGCGCTCCACAAAGCTCTTCAACCGGCCGAGCGTCTCATCCCATTGTGCCGAGATCACCTGGAGATGCCGGCGCACGTCCGCGAGGCGCTTCTGTTCCAATTGCCAGACGCTCTCGCACCCACGCTGGACGCTGCGCACGACGCCGGCGTTTTCCATGACCCGCAGGTGTTTGCTGATCGCCTGACGAGTGATCGTGAAGCCGGCGGTGAGTTTCGTAATCGACATCGGCCCGTCGCTGCAGAGGCGCGCCACCAGACGCAGCCGGGTCTCGTCGCCCAACGCGGCAAAGACGGTGGCCGATCCCGTCAATGCCGCGGTGGTCTTCACACTACGCCGCGTGGGCAAGATATTTCTCGATCAGGCCCACGACCATCGCCCAGCCCTGTTCGTTCGCCGTGAACGCCTTCGCCCGCCGCGCCAGCGGGATCTGATCGAAGCCTGATTCGGTGACGGTGAGCCTCGTGCCGTTCGCGTCCGCCTCGAGCACGAACTCGATGAGGGTCGTCGGCTCGCCCGAGTAGTCGACCCCGCGCTCGACGGCGAAGGGATGCCAGCGGAAGGCGAAGAGACGCTCCGGTTCGATCCGGTCGATCGTGATCTCGAAAGCCAAGCCCGCATGCTCCTGCTGCGCCCTGGCCACCTCGGCATCAACCGTCGTCGGGACGATGACGCCCCGCCGCAGCGCACCCGGCGCAAACGGGCCATCGAACTTCATGCCGAACCAGGTGCCGAATTCCTCGGCGTCGGTGAGCGCCCGCCAGACTCGTGTGCGAGGCGCCCGCAGCAGAATCGTCTTCTCGATGCGATCCGTAACGACGACAGACATACGCAACCTCCTGGTTGCTATAGTAACGCGAAAGCATGTCGTTTAGCAACCCGACGGTTGCGGATGGCCGGGCCTGGTGGGGTCTTCATTACTCGGACCCGCTTGTAGAGAGCGATCATCCACGATTAAACGCAGAGGCCGCAAAGGACGCAAAGGAAGAATGTATTCCTTAGCGGCCTTCGCGGCCTTTGCGTTCCAGGGGGCGGCGTCAGTTACTCGGACACACTCCTAGACAGACCGCACCGATCTCAGAGGCCGTGCTTCAATCGCGGCGCCCGCTTCCATCAGATCGAGATAGGCCACCGGCAGCCAGAGCACGCCGAGCGCGGCGCGCGTCAATGCGAACACCAGATGTGCGGCGAGGCTGAACGCCAGCAGCCGCGGAATCGGCGCGTACTGGCTGAAGAAGAAGATCCACGCCGCCTGCGTGCTGCCCAGATGCGCCACGGTCACCGGCAGCGCCGCGACCATGAAGACGACCGGCAGGAACGTGAGCATCTGGCCGAAAGGAATGTGAATGCCGAACGCGTGAGCCGCGTAGTAGTGCAGCACCAGCGACACGAAGAACATCGGCGCCCGCAACAGGACAATCGTGCCGTAACGCACCGGCGTGGCCAGGCGGAACGTGCGCGAGATCGACCACCCGCGCGGGGCGAGCAGCCACCGGACGATCAGCCAGAGCACGGCCACGCCCGCGGCGACGGCGAGCAGGCCGCGCGAAACGTCCGCGCGCAATCCGAGCAGTCCGAGCATCGCCCACAGCACGAGCTGGGTGTACTCGGTCAGCACGAGGAACAGCACCGTGCTGCCCAACTCCAGAAACGGCGCGCGCAGCCGCCGGCTCAGATACGCCGCCATCGCGCCGCGGCCCAGATTCGTGTTGAAGAACCCGACCACGTAGGAGGCGGCGCGGACGGGCAGCAGCTCGCCGTACGGGACCGCGGTGTGGAACCAGCGGACCGCAACCGCCAGCACGAGCGTGTCCCACGCGAAGTAGAACAACGTATTCGGAATCATCAGCGCGAGGAAGCGCCCGTGGTCGGCGTCGTGAAGCGCGGCGCCGAGCGCGGCGAGCGGCACACGGCGAAGGATGAGCGCGAGAATCGCCGCCGTCAGCAGGACGGAGACGATCGGATTGACGAGGCGTTTTCGCGCCGCGGTGACGGTGCTCATGGTCTGTCGTCAGCGGAACAGGTCGCGGCCCGCCTCGCGCACGAGCATGCGGCCGGCGCCCTGCCCCATCCAGTCGGCCGCTCCACGCACGAGCGCGACCGGCGTGCCCGCGCTTTTTCGCGTCACGATCTCCGCGGCGCCAGCCAATTCGTCGGCCAGGGCAATCACCGTCGACGTGAGCGGACGGCCGTACGAGTCCACCGTGCCGCGATAGTCGAGAAGCGGCTGCAATCCGGCCACGCCGACCGCGACGTTTACCGCGCCCTCGCGCCACGGCCGCCCGAACGTGTCCGACACGATGATCGCAACCGGACAGCCGAAGGTCGCGCTGAGTGCGATGCGCAGCCGCTCGGCTGAGGCGTCGGGATCACCGGGCAGCACCGTCACGAAACCCGGCGGCACGTTCGACGCGTCGACGCCGGCGTTCGCGCACACGAACCCGTGGCGCGTCTCAGAAATCAGAATGCCACGATCCATCCGGACGATGCGGCGTGACTCGCGGAGGACCACCTCGACGACCCTGGCGTCCTTCCCGTTGTCGGCCGCCCACTGCGTCGCCATCCGTGACGGTGCCACCTCGTCGAGCCGCACCATCGCACCTTCGGCTTTCGACACGATCTTCTGCGCGACGACGAAAACGTCGCCGGCGTCGATGCGGCGACCCGCACGCGCGACGGCGGCGGCAATCAGCGCCGCGAGATCGTCATCACGGGTCACGTCGGGAATGTCGTGAATGGCGAAGACGTGCAGATCCACTGACGAGCGCTAGGAGCGTGTCCGAGTAATCGACATGGAGGAGGCGGAGAGCACGGAGAGATTAAGCCACAGAGACACAAAGCCACAGAGAATCTCTGTGTCTCGGTGTCTCCGTGCCTGATTTCTTCCCGGTGAGCTCATGCCCGCTCCGTGAACGCTCTACCCGTTCGTGTGGACCTTTTCCGGCGCGATCTTCACGATGACACGCACTTCGCCGGGCGCACGAAACGGGTAGTCCTTCCCGATGTATTTCCTGGCCAGTTTGTCGATGTGCGCGTCGCCGCCGTTCTCGGTCATCTCGACGACGCGGCCCTGGATGCCGAGATAGCGATAGGGATTCTCCGGGTCGGCAATCGCCAATGCGACGCGTGGCTGACGGGCGATGTTCTTCGCCTTGACGCGGCCGCGTGCCGTGTTGACGATCACGTTCGTACCGTCGAAATCGATCCACACGGGAGTGACTTGCGGGCTGCCGTCGGCATTCACCGTCGCCAGGTGTGCGAACGCCGGTTTCGTCAGGAGATCCGCGTGCGATGCAGGAATCGTCGCCATCGTAACACCTCGGCTCATGTTAATCCCACGACTCGGAACCGCGCGTCGTGAATCTTGTGCGTCCGGTTGATGGCGATGGCGAGCGCCGTAACGTGCTCGATGAAGCGCGCGCGCGAGAGCGGCCCGACGTCGATGGGCCGCAGGCCGGGGACGAGTTCGACCAGCGCCGACGCCCGCGCCCGTGCCTCGTCCGAATCGCCGCAGACGAACTCGTCGCAATCGAGCGACTCGTCCGCCGCGCCGAGCACGTGCGCCGGGATCGTCTTGAAGGCGGCGGCGAGCTGCACACCGGCGGGTAGACGCGCGCGAATATGCTCGGTCGCCGATCCTTCGTCCACCTCGAGCATCGTCATCCTCCCGCCAGCGAACGTGACCGGCACGGTGACGTCGATCACGATCGAGGTGTCCCTGAATTGCGAGTGCACCTCCGTGAGCACGGTGTCGACGGACGTGAATGGCACCGCGAGCACCGTCAGGTCGCTATGCTCGACAGCCACAGCGTTGTGGGCGACGACGATCGACTGACCGGCGGTTCCCCACTTCGCGACCGTCTCACGCGCGCGCAGCGGATCGCGCGATCCGACGATCACGCGCGCCCCGGCGGCAGAGAAGCGTTGGGCGAGGCCGCGGCCGTGCTGTCCGGTGCCGCCGAGGATTCCAATGGAGGTCATGCGCTTGGCTGATCGAGAAAACAGAGGTAACGGAGGAAACGGCCCAACACAGAGGCGCAGACCAACGGAGAAGACCCTAGTACACACAATTATCTCTGTTGCTCCGTTTCTCTGTGTGATCCCGTTAACTCCGTCCTCTCTGATCCCTTGCCCCGGCGTACTGTCATGCCGGGCTGTTAATCATCTCTATTTCGAGATAACATCTCTCAATAGAGATGACAGCGAACCTCGCCTCGCCGGCTGCCGCGGACCACGACATCGAGCGCCGAATCGCGCGGCGGCTTGCCCGGTTACGCGCGGAACGCGGATGGTCGCTCGACGCGCTTGCCGAGCGCACGGGGATCAGCCGCGCCACGTTGTCGAGGCTCGAACGGTCGGAGCTGAGTCCTACGGCCGCGATGCTGGACAAACTCTGCACCGTCTATGGCTGGACCCTCTCGCGCCTCATGGTCGAAGCCGAGACCCGGCCGCCGAATCTTGTGACTGCGGCGGACCAGGCGGAGTGGAAGGATCCCGAAAGCGGCTATCGCCGCCGGGTGGTGTCTCCACCTGCAGCGGGACTTCGCGGCGAGCTCGTCGAAGTCCACGTGCCCGCCGGAGCCTCGGTGTCATTCGACGCGTCGCCCATTGCGGGAGTCGAGCATCACCTCTGGATGCTCGAGGGCTCACTCACTCTCGAAGCGGAGGGTTCGCTTTTCCGGTTGCGTGCGGGCGACTGCCTCCGATACGTGCGCGCGGGGCCGACACGTTTCCACAGCACAGGCAACCGCGAGGCGCGGTACGTCGTCGCGATCGTGCACCCGTGAGCGAGGCCATCAGCGCGCTGGCCGACATTCAGATTGAAGAGT
>QHWF01000027.1 GCA_003222455.1 Acidobacteriota bacterium | reverse complement strand
CCGAAACAGGTCGAATTCGCGTCGTCCGAAGCGCGGCAGGCGAACGCGCTGATCGACCGCCGCACCTTTTCCTGGACCGATCTGCTGAACCGTCTGGAGAAGACGCAGCCCGGCGAGGTGCGTCTGGTGGCGGTCAGGCCGCGCGTCGACAAGGACGGCAACATCGTGCTCCTGATGAACGTCGTGTCGAAGGCCGTCGGCGATGTCGACGCCTTCATGCAGAACCTCGAAGAGACCGGGGCCTTCGCGAACCTTCGTCCGGTGGTCGAACAGGTGAACGAGGAAGGACTCATCGAAACCACGCTCGAGTCCGCCTATGTCCCGTCCGCCGCAAAGGCGGAAGAAAAAGAGAACGCGAAGCCGGAAGAAAAAGAGAAACCGACGCCCGAAGGAGCGTCGCCGCGATGACGCTCTGGCGCCGCATCGTCGTCGAACGGCGGATCCTGATCGTCCCGCTGGCGTTCGGGATTGTCGTCAACCTCGCGATTTACGCCCTTGTCGTCTATCCGCTCGGCGTGAAATCGGCCAGCGCGGCGGGCCGTGCCGCGGCGGCAACCGAGGCGCTGAAGGCCGCCGAACACGACATCGACAGCGCCCGCGCGCTCGTCACCGGAAAGATCCGGGCCGAGCACGAGCTCTCGACGTTTTACGACGAAGTCCTGCCGGGCGACCTGACGGCCGCACGCCGCCTCACGTATGCGGCGCTGCCCGCGCTCGCCAAAAAGTCGAACGTGCAATATCAGCAGAGCCGGTACGATCCGGAAAAGGTCGACAAGGACGAGCGGCTCGGCCGTCTGCACATCCGCATGGTGCTGGTCGGGGATTACGAAGGTTTCCGGCGATTCATTTACGAGTTCGAGAGCTCGCCCGAGTTCGTCATCCTCGACAACTTCACGATGACGCAGAGCGATCCGGCCAAGCCGCTCGTTCTGACGCTCGAGATGTCCACGTACTACCGATCAGGTGAACATGGAAACTGAGCGCCGTCGGCAACTTCTGCTTGCGGTGCTCGCGGTCGTGCTGGCGGTTGTTGTCTATTACGCATGGCCGGGGACGTCCCGCCAATCGACTCCGTCGTCTAATCAGAGAGCGGCCGGGACGTCGGGCGCCGTGCGGGACCGGACGGCCAGGGGAGCGGCGCCGCAGCCAACCACCGACGTGCATCTCGAAGCGTTGGAGGCCGAGCGGCCGAAGCCGGGACCGACCGAACGGAATCTTTTCAGGTTCAGAGAGAAGCCACCACCGCCTCCGCCTGGCGCGGGCCGTGGGACACCGGCGCCGGACGTGCCCATCATCACGGTGCCGACGGGTCCTCCTCAGCCGCCGCCGCTGCCGCCGATTAACCTGAAGTTCCTCGGCTTGGTTGGGCAAGCCCCAGGCAAGCCGAAGATCGCGATCTTCAGCGACGGCAACGGCCCGCCGCAGTTCGGCAAAGAAGGCGACGTCGTCCTGGGCCGGTATCGAGTATTGAAGATCGGTGAGGAATCGGTTGAAGTAGCGTATTCCGACGGCCGCGGGCGCCAGACGATCCGGATGACCGGATCATGAGATTGTAGATTTCAGATTGTAGATTGCAGATTGCGGTGCCGAGCAGATGGCTGATTAGCGGTGGTGATTTAACACCGCGACTAAGGCTTTCCACAAGCCAAGCTTGGATAGCGAGCGGCTATGACGACGCGTCCGAAGGGACTGGCACTCCCGCTGGCGCTGATATTGCTGGCGGCGGGATGTGCGGGTCCCGTTACACCGACGGGTCCTCCCGAACTGCTGCCGCCGATCAATCTGAAGCTCATCGGCATCGTGGAACAAGGCTCAGGCAGACCGAAGATTGCGATCCTCAGTGATGGCAGTGGCCCGCCGGTGTATGGAAAAGAAGGCGGCATCGTGCTGGGGCGCTATCGAATCTTGAAGATCGGCGACGAATCGATTGAACTGGCGTATGCCCGCGGCCACCAGACGATTAGGCTCACTGGATCATGAGATTGCAGATTTCAGATTGCAGATTTCAGATTGCCAGGAGCGGTTGTTGATTACCAACATGAGAAGAAATCGACGTTCGTTGCTTCCGAGACCACCACCATACGATTTTCCTCGTGTCCTTTGTATCCTTTGTGTCCTTCGTGGGTGATTTTGACACCTGTGGTGATTTGACGCTGCGAATCAGGCTTTCCACAAGCTCTGAGCTCAGATTGCGAACACCTATGACGAGACGGCTGAAGGGACTTGCACTCCTGGTGGGGCTGACGGTGCTGGCGGCGGGATGCGCCGCCGGGAAGGCGTACCGGCAGGGTGACGCGGCCACCCGCGCCGGCAATCTGGACGAAGCCGTTGCGGCCTATCGGCGGGCCGTCCAGGCGGCGCCGAACAACACCCAGTTCCGGATCGCGCTCGAGCGCACGATGCTCGCCGCGTCGCGGTCGCACCTCGAGAAGGCGCGCGACTTCGAGCAGAAAGATCAGCTCGACGCCGCGATCAGCGAGTACCGGCTCGCCGCCGAGTACGATCCGAGCAACCGCCTCGCGAGCGCAAAGGTTGCGGCGCTCGACCGGATGATTCGCGACCGGATTGAATCGTCGCGTCCCGCGCCGGCGATTCAGGCGCTTCGCGAGCGCGCGCGCGCGGCGTCGCCCGAACCCATCTTGAACCCGGCGTCTCGCGAGCCGCTCGTCGTGCGCTTCAACAACGCGAGCCTCAAGGACGTGCTGAGCGCCGTGTCGGGGCTGACCGGCATCAACATCACGTACGACCGCGACGTGCAGGATCGGGCGATCACGGTGCAGCTCGACGGCGTGACGCTGGAACAGGCGCTGAACCAGATCATGACGATGAACCAGATGTCGTACAAGGTGGTCAGCGACCGGTCCATCTTCGTCTTTCAGGACAACGCGCAGAAACACGCGCAGTACGACGAGCAGGTCGTCCGGACGTTCTACATCTCACACGCCGATCCGACGGAGATGTCGCAGCTCCTGAGCACGATCATCCGTCTGCCGGGCATCGCCGTGCAGCCCGCCATCGCGGTGAACCGGACGACCAACACCGTCACCGTGCGCGGGACGAGCTCGGTGGTCCAGATTCTCGAGCGCATCATCGCGCAGAACGACAAGCCACGCGCCGAAGTCGTCATCGACGTCGAGATCCTCGAGGTCGATCGCTCACGGGCCAAGACCTACGGCTTGAACCTGTCGGAGTACGCTCTCGGCGGCATCTTCTCTCCCGAAACATCGCCAACCGCGACCACCTCGCAGACGCCCGGGGCGGCGGCCGGCACGCCGACGGGCGTGACGCCGACCACTCCGGCGGCAACGACGGGGGGGACGACGACCACCACCACCACAGGCAGCTCGACGGCTCCGTCTGGCGTTCGTTCCCCGGCGCCGTTCAATCTCAACACCATCTCGCGCGGCGTCAACACGGCGGACTTCTATCTCGCCGTGCCCACCGCGATCGTCCGCTTCCTCGAGTCGGATTCGCGCACGAGGGTAGTCGCGAAGCCGCAGCTGCGCGGTGCGGAAGGCACGAAGATCTCGCTCAACCTGGGCTCGGAAATCCCCGTGGTGTCCACCAGCTACACGCCAATCGCCACCGGCGGCGCCGGGGTGAATCCGCTGAGCTCGTACCAGTACCGGCCGGTCGGCGTGAACATCGACATGACGCCGCGCGTCAGTCTGGAAGGCGACGTCATCCTCGACCTGACGCTGGACGACAGCGCGCTCGGCGGCGATGTCGCGGTTGCCGGCGTCACGGTTCCGTCGTTCGTCAGCCGCAAGGTCACGACCCGATTGCGGCTGCGCGACGGGGAATCGAACCTGCTGGCGGGTCTCATCCAGGAACGGGAGGCCAACACCGTCCGGGGGTTCCCGGGCGCGATTCATCTGCCGCTGTTCCGTCAATTGCTCTCGGATAACGTTCGCCAGAACGACCAGATCGAAATCGTGATGCTGCTCACGCCGCACATCGTGCGCACGCAGGAGCTCACCGCATCGGATCTGCAACCCATTTACATCGGATCGCAGCAGAATCTCGGCGTCGGCGGGCCACCGCCGTTGATCGCACCGCCGCCGGCCGCTGAAGCGGCCGCCGCGCCACCCACGGGCACGCCGGCACAGCCCTACCTCACGACTCCGGGCGGCCAACCGCTGCGCGGACCTGGCGGCACCACGATCGCGCCGCCGCAGGGCACGACGCCGATTCCAGGTACGGTGGCGGTTCCGCCTGCAGCGACGCCGACTCCGACACCAGCGTTACCACCACCGGTCACGGAGCCACCGGCGCCGCCGACACCAGCGTTGCCAGCGCCTGCGCCGCCACCAGCGACGCCTCCGGCGCCGACCACGCCGGAGCCCCAGATCCCGGCCGCACAGCCTGCGACCGAGCCGCCGATCACATCGCCCGGCGTTGGTTCGGCGCGCGTGGTCATGTCGCCGAGCGGGACCACCTTCCGCGTTGGCGGCGGCCCGTACATCATCCCGATTTCGATCAGCGATGCGGCACGGATTTCGACCATGACGCTCACACTCACCTTCGACGCGACGAAGCTGCGCGTCCGGAACGTGCAGGAAGGCAGTTTCATGCGAGCGGGCGGGGCGAACGTCACGTTCAACCAGCAGGCCGGGACCAATCGCATCGATATCACCCTGTCGCGAGGGACCGACGCGACCGGCGCGTCAGGCACGGGGCTGCTGGCGGCGGTGTTGTTCGACGCGATCGCGCCTGGCACCGTCACCCTGACGCTGAACGGCGCCGCGACAGGTCCGGGCGGCACGGCGATGGGGCTGCAGTTCAGGCCGGTCACTATTACAGTGCAGTGAAGGCATCAGGAGTCGAGTTCGCCAAGGCAAATGCAACCGTCAAAGCAAATGCAACCACGAAGACACGAAGACACGAAGGACGCACGAAGAAGAACTCATAGGTTTCTTCTTCGTGGTTTCGTGTCTTCGTGGCCAGAGATGCCGCAGGTGGTCTCTGCAACCGGAGAAACCAGGGCGACCGTTGCCGAGTCCACAGGATATACGTTTATCGAGCTGCTCGTCGTCGCCGCGATCATCGTGATCCTGGCGTCGGCCGTCATGCCGCTCGCCAAGGTCACGGCCCAGCGCAACCGCGAGGGGGAGCTCCGGCGATCGCTGCGGGAGATGCGGACGGCGATCGACCGCTTCAAGGACGCCGCCGATCTTGGTATCATCGGCTCGCTCGATCTGAAAGTCGGCAGCGAGAATTACCCGGCGGACCTGCAGCAGCTCGTGGACGGCGTGACCGCGGCGAACGACGCCACCGGCCGGAAGCTCAAGTTCCTGCGACGGGTGCCGATCGACCCGATGCTTCACAGCGCCGAGTGGGGCCTGCGGTCCTATCAAGACAAGCCGGATTCCACCCGGTGGGGCGGTCAGAACGTCTTCGACGTGTATACGACGTTCGGAGGGACGGCACTCGATGGCACGAAGTACAAAGACTGGTGAGAGAGGCTTCACCCTCATCGAGCTCCTCGTCGTGCTCACGATGATCGTGGTGCTGGCGTCGATGGGTCTGGCGCAGTACCGCACGAGCGTGATTCATTCGCGCGAGGCGGTGCTGCATGAAGATCTCTTCCGGATGCGCGAGGCCATCGACCAGTACTACGCGGACAAGGCGCAGTGGCCGAGCACGCTCGACGCCCTCGTCAGCGACGGGTATTTGAGAAAGCTGCCGGAAGATCCGTTCACGAAGAGCGCCAGCTCCTGGCAGGCCGTTCCGGCAGAACCCGATCCGAACAATCCCACCGCCGAACCGGGTGTCTACGACGTGAAGAGCGGTTCGGACGCCACCGCGCTCGACGGCAGCAAGTACGCCGAGTGGTAGCAGAGACGGCAACGGAGCTGACGGAGATAACGGCAACACACAGAGAGAAACGGAGATGTATCAGTAGTGTCAGGCTTCAGCCGGACCGGAAGGGCGGGACAATCGACTGGATCAATTGGCCTGTCTTATCCGTTCGATCTCCGTTGCTCTGTTTCTCTGTGGTAATACCGTTGCCTCCGTGTCCTCCGTTACCGTTCGCTCCGTGTCCTCCGTTACCCTCGCGTCACCTGGGCGGCAGGATGCGCAGCCGTTTGCGTCCGACGCGATAGGTCTCGAAGTCGTTGTGGTCGATCGTGAAGACGGTCGAAAGAGACTCGCGCTGCGCCAGGTGCACGAGCGTGCCGTCTGCAAAGTCCATCGGGCGATCGCGATACTTGCGCATGAGCGCCTCGATGTCGGGCAGGTCCGGATCCGAGATTGGGAGGACTGTTACAGCACCCGAGCGGATGAACGCCCACGCCCGCTCCACGTCCCGCCGGGTGTCGCCCAACAGGTGAAAGAGCTCGGTCAGCACCGCGCTTGATGTCGACAGCGGCAGTCGGAACCCCACGAAGACATCAAGGCATCGTTGGTGCCACGGTTCGGTGCGATCCAGGTACGCCAGGATGATCAGACGTCACGCGATTCGCAGCGGATGTGAACCGGTAGTGTCCGGCTTCAGCCGGACCGGAACGGGGTGTGCACAATCCCGGATCGCCGCCCCGTCGCTGCGCGTGAATGTTCAATCGTCATCGTGATCACGACCGTCGCTCGCCGCCGAATCGACGGGATAACCCTGGGCGCTCCAACGCACGCTGAGTGCCCCGCAGCGAACGCGAGCGGTCGCACCGCGAGAGGGGCTATCGCTTTTGACAGCTTCGAGGAGGCCGACACGCCCGGCGCCGTGACGGCACCACCAAATCAAGTACTCGAAGACACGGGAGAAAACGAAGCAGGCCGGGCAGTCGATGCCCGGCCTCCGACGTCGATGTGTTCAAACAGCTCAGGGGAGCGTTATCGTAGCGGTCGCCTGTGGGTGCCGGTTCAATGTGTCGGTCAGCGTCAGTCTCAGCACGAAAGTACCGTTGCTGTTGTAAATGTGCGAGATGCTCGTGGTGCCAGTGAGACCTCCGAGAGTGGTTGTCTGTGTGTCACCAAATTCGAGCAACGAGTCCAGGATGCCGATGCCAGTGGGCGGAGTCACCTGGATCTGGATGTTCACAGTGAAGGGCGCAGCCGTCGCGTTTCCAACCTTACTGGGTGTGATGACGATCGTGGGCAGCGTCGTCGCTACCACAGTAACAAAGCTCGATACAGTGACCGTATTGCCTGCTGTATCAGTGACGGTGGCCTTGACAGTGTAGCTCTTGGCCACGTCGTACACATGCGAGATGGTTGTGGTGCCGCTGATCGAGCCAAGATTTTGTGGCGTTGTGTCATCGCCCCAGTCCACCACGACGCTCTGGATGGCATCTCCAGCCGGCAGAGTGCCCACCACGATTGTAAATGTCGCGGGCAGCCCTGCGTTCGGCGGCGTCGTTGGGGGCGTAATCGTAATCGGCAAGATAGCGGGGTTGACGACCACCCCGGTCGATACTGTGACGACAGTCCCGAAACTGTCAGTCAGCGTTCCAGTGATCGTATAGCTGCCCGACGAACGGTAGATGTGATTAACCACTGCAT
>QHWF01000941.1 GCA_003222455.1 Acidobacteriota bacterium | reverse complement strand
GACAATGTCGGGTTCACGCTGAATCGAGACCTCGCGACACTCGCCGAACGCGTGAAACGCGCGGGCTATGCCACCGGTGCGGCCGTTTCGTCGTACATCCTGCGAAAAGACACGGGCATCGATCGCGGCTTCGACGACTACGACGCAAGCTTCACCATCGCCGCAGGACCTGAAACAACGATCGGGCAGGTGCAGCGATCGGGCGCCGAGACGCTGACCGTCGCCAAAGAGTGGATCGCCAGGCACGAAAAGGGGCCGTTCTTCTTTTTTCTCCACCTGTACGAGCCGCACACGCCGTACACACCGCCGTCGCCTTATCGCGAGCAGTACGCGCACCCGTACGACGGCGAGGTTGCGTACAGCGACGCGCTGGTGGGGGAATTCATCGATTTTCTGAAGGCGCGCGGCCTGTACGAGCCGGCGCTCATCGTGCTTGCATCGGACCATGGCGAAGGGCTGGGCGATCACCAGGAACAGGAACACGGCATTTTCCTGTATCAGGCCGTCGCCCACGTGCCGCTCGTCGTCAAGTGGCCGCGTAACGAGCGTGCCGGGACGAAGGTGTCGGCGGCGGTCCAGTTGATCGACGTGGCCCCGACCATCGCGGCACTCACCGGGGCTGAAGCCGACAGCGGCTGGCGCGGCGCTTCGCTGCTCGATGACCCGGACCGACCGGGGGCGCGTGCCCGCTCGATCTATTCGGAATCGATGTATCCGCGGTATCACTTCGGCTGGAGCGAGCTGTATGCGCTCACCGACGGCCGCTTCCGCTATATCCAGGCGCCGCGGGACGAGCTTTACGACCTCGAGCGGGATTCCGCCGAAGCGAGGAACCTGGCGGCCGAGCGGGGTCAGACCCGCGGTGCCATGCGATTGGCGCTCGCCCCGTTCATCGAGCCGGCGCTCGCCGCGAAGCCTCAGAAGGTGGCCGCCGAGGACCTCGAAAAATTCCAGGCCCTCGGGTACATCGGCGTCGCCGTGCAGCCGACCGACACCGCCACGCAGTCGCTGCCGGATCCCAAAGACAAGATTGGCGTCTTCAAAACGTATCGACAGGCCATTCAACTGGCGCATGACGGGCGTGTCGACCAAGCCATCGCGGCGTACAAGGAGATCCTCGCCGACAACCCGCAGATGGTCGACGTCTGGGAGCGCCTGGCCACGGTGCTGCAGCGGGCGGATCGCGGCGACGAGGCGATGCTCGTCATGCGGCGCATCATTTCGTTAGCGCCCGACAACGCCGCCGGACATCTTCGGCTGGGGCGGGCGCTCGTGCGGCGCCGACGGTTCGACGAAGCCGCGGCGGAGGCGCGAGCGGCCCTCGACAAAGACCCGGGGCAGGCGAACGAGCTGCTCGCGCGGATCGCCTTCGAGCGCGGCTCGCCCGATGCCGCGGCGTCGTACGCGCGGGAGGCGACCGTCCGCGACGCCGGGCTGCCAATGCCGTTTTACATTCAGGGCCTCGTGCGCTATCAACGCGGGCAGTTCGACGCCGCGCTGCCGTTCTTCGAGACTGCGGCAGCCAGGCTGAGCGCGCGTCCGAGCCTCACGGTGCCGGGACTGCCCGCCGCCTCGAGGAGGCCGAGCGCGCGTTTGCGACGGAACTGAAACTCTATCCCGACAACCTCGAGGCACGGACGCGGTTCGGCGCGTACTATCTCGCGACCGGACGCACATCGTCGTTCGTGGAATTGTTCACCGACTTCGTCCGCCGCGCGCCGACCGCGGAGAACTATGCGATTGCTGTCAGGGCGCTGAAGGATGCGGGGGAGGACGAGCAGGCGCGCGCGCTCGAACGGAGGAAACCGAGGGAACGGAGGGAACGGTAAACAGAGACGACGGAGGGAACAGTAATACACAGAGTAACAGAGGAACGGAGACCGAACAGAGAAGAAGGCGTCTTTCTCTGCTTATCTCCGTTTCTCCGTTTCTCTGTGTTTTACCGTTCCGTCCGTACCCTCCGTTCCCTCAGCTCGGCGAAGCCTAGAACGTGAATCGCGCGCCGACGCGGATAATACGCGGACTCAGGATCTCCCGCACCTCGTTCGCGGTCGCCGTGTTGATGCGGCTCTGGCGCTGCAGGATATCGGCCCGGTTGAACAGGTTGAACCCTTCCATCGAGAGCGTCACGTTCGTCCCCTGGAGCTTCACGTCCTTCTCGATCCGTCCGTCCACCGTGTAGACATTCGGGAATCGGAACTGATCGACGTCAAACGGCTTGATCCGGATGAACGTTGTGAACGCGTCGGGGTTCACCACGCGGTGATAGTAGACCGTCGGATAGCCTTGACGGCCCAGGACGTTGCCCGCGACATTGATCCCCCATGCCAGCTGATACATGCCGCTGACGTTGAACTGCCATTTCGAGTTGATGAACACGTCAGCCTTGGATCCGCTGCCGCTGCCTGAGGAGTTGGCAATCAACGAGCCATCTTCCGTGGGCCCCACAAATGGCGAGATTCCGGTTGACGACGATCGACCGGCGACCTGCGTGCTCGTGGGATCCTGTAACCCGGCATTCGGATCGGTGATGTACCGTCTGGGATTGTTCCAGGCGAAGCTGCCCCGCATCATCCAGCGGTTCTGCAGCCGCTTGTTGGCGGTCAGCTGAAAGCTTGTCGCCTGCGTGTAATAGCCGGGCCGGTTCGTCTCGATCTCCGCGTTGCCTGGCAGCGGATGCACACCAGGTTTCAATCGATACCACGTGGCGCTGTAGCTCTGCCCGTTGATCGTTCCCGTAACCGGCGTCGCGTTCGGGATGAAGTCCGCTCGTGCAATTCCGACGAGCGGCCACCATGGAATGTCCGTCGTACGGCCCCAGCTGAATGCGACGCCGACGGCGAACGCCGGCATGATTTCGCGATCGATACCGGCCACGAATTCCTGCGTATGCGGAGATTTGAAGTCGGCATCGATTCGGTATGGCGACACGATGGACGCGGGATTGGCCGGGTCGACGTAATACGATCCGGCCAGATAGCTGAAGTCCAGTTCGCTTCGCTGCACGACCTTGTCGCCGTTCCGGTCGGCCCACCCGTAGTCGAGCTCGGAAATGTTGCTCAGTGGGTTGTTGAACGACAGCAACTGTGTGTAGATCTGTGAGGCATAGCGGGCGTAGTTGGCGCGGGCCGTAGTCTTCCGCGCCGAATCGAGGGCCACGGTGACACCCACGCGCGGCGACCAATCGTTCCACGTGAAAGGTTTCTGGTTTCCCGGAAACGTCAGCGCCGGGAGGATTTCTGGAAAGACCGGATTGGCGCTGACCGCCGACGGCTCGTTGTTGCCCCACTGACGGTCAAACCTGAGGTTCAGCGACGCCGTCACGCGATTCCAGGTCACCGTGTCGCCGAGATAGCCGCTGGCGATCTGCTCCTTGACCGCCAACGCTTCGTCCCGCGTCACGAATGCGAGACCGTCGTCCGCGTCGGCCTGGACCTTGTTGCCCGGCCACGCAACAGTCGAGTCGACAATCGTGTGACGATACTGGAAGCCGAACTTGAGCTCCTGCTTTCCCCTGAAGTGGCTGCCGTCAATCTGAAATTGATGCTGCGGGCGGGCCGTGTCGTAGAAATAGT
>QHWF01000026.1 GCA_003222455.1 Acidobacteriota bacterium | reverse complement strand
TTGTGAAAAACAGGTGTCAAGATTGTGTCTGGTTCCCCGATGTTACCGGTGCCAGCCGGCCACCAGCCCTCCCAGGCACCCTACGGCCATCCCGCCCGCCAGGACCAGCGTACACGTCCCCACGGACAGAAAGTGGACCTTCGTAAGACTGACCGCCGAAGCCAGCGGAACAAGATACCGGGCTCGCAGCATGAAAAAAGCCAGACCAAGGGCGGCCAGCGCGACGAGCGCCCCCACCCCTCCCTGCAGGACGCCCTCGACCACGAAAGGCCCTCGGATGTACGCCTGAGGCGCCCCGACAAGTTGCATGATCTCGATCTCGTCGCGACGTGCATATAAGGCCAGCCGCACAACGTTGTGGACCGTGAGCGCCGCCGCAACCGTCAGAACGGCGCCGAGTACAAGCCCCACGGCGCGGACGATCGTGATGGCCGAGAGCACGCGCATCAGCCACTGGCGGTCGTACCGGACATCCGCGACACCCGTCATCTGCCGCAACCGCGACACCAGCGTTTCGAGTCCCACCTGGGTCGAATCGCCATTGGCATCATCGCTGGCCGAACCGCCCCCGGCGCGCAATCGCACGTCGAACGACGCCGGCAACGGATTATCGCCAAGCGTGTCGATGGCCCCGGCCAGATCGGCGAACGTCTGCTTGAATCGAACGAGCGCGTCGGCCTTGGACACGTACTCGTGGGACGCAACCGTGTCGCCCGGCGCCAGCAGTTCCTCGATCGCGCGGCGATCCTCGAGCGAGATGTCGTCTTTCAAGTAAACCGACAGTTCCGCCGCGCGGCCCCACTCGGCGCCGAGCCGCTCGAGGTTCGCCGTGACGAGCAGGAAGCCGCCGAGCACGAACAGCGCGAGTGCGATCGTCGCGGTGGAGAGCAGGCCCGACTGACGCCCGCGCCACAGGCTCGTCATGGCTTCGGCGAAGGCATAGCGGAGCACGCGCATCAGGGAGCGAACCTCACGATCGAACGCAGAGGTCGCAAAGGACGCAAAGAAAGACAGTATTTCTTCTTAGCGGCCTTCGCGGCCTTTGCGTTCCACGGCGGCGTCGGTTAATCAGACACGCTCCTACGCGACCTCGACGATGCGGCCGTGTTCGAGCGTGATCGATCGACGGCCGACGCGGCGAATCAGCTCACGGTCGTGCGTGGCGACGACGACGGTTGTGCCGCGTGCGTTGATCTCGCGGAACAGGTTCATGATTTCGAGCGATAGATCGGGATCGAGATTGCCGGTCGGCTCGTCCGCGAGCACGAGCTGTGGATCGTTGACCAGCGCCCGGGCGATGGCCACCCGCTGCTGCTCGCCCCCGGACAGTTCCTGCGGCTGCGCATTCATCCGGTGCTGGAGGCCGACCCATTTCAGCACCTGAAACGTCTTGCGCTGCCGCGTCGCGAGCGGCAGACCGAGGACGCGCATCACGAACGCGACGTTCTCGAAGACCGTAAAGCGCGGAATCAGACGGAAATCCTGGAACACGAAACCGACGAGGCGGCGATAGCTCTGCACCTGAGCGGGACTGAGCACCGTGAGGTCGCGGCCGAGGACCCGCAGATCGCCTTCGCTCGGCAGCTCCTCCCGCAGCAGCAGGCGCAGGAACGTCGATTTGCCCGCGCCGCTCGGGCCGGTCAGAAAAATGAATTCGCCTTTGTTGACGGTAATCGAGAGATCCCGCAACGCGTAAACGCCGCGGCTGTAGAGCTTCGACAGGTGATAGGTTTCGATCAAGCGCAGGAACCCCTCCCCGGCTCGCTCTGCCTGTGCACCGACAGCCGTCGCTGAAATATCGTTCGGAGATTTTCAGGATAACACACAGTTGAATCTGGTAATTGGGTAACCTGGTGATCGGGTCTTACCAGATTACCCGATTACTCGATTACCCGATGCGTCTTCGACGAGCGCCTTCTTCAGCAAGTCATTGACGCGCTTCGGATTGGCTTTCCCGGCCGTCGCCTTCATCACCTGACCGACCAGGAAACCCAGGGTGGCCGTCCTGCCGCTGCGGTACTGCGCGACGGCATCGGCGTGCCGTCCGAGGACCTCACCTATGAGCGCCACGATTTGTGGCTCGTCGTCAATCTGCGTGAGTCCATCGGCGGCCACGATGTCGTCGGCCGTCCTGCCCGACGCCAACATTTTCTCGAAGACGTCTTTCGCAATCGAACCGCTGATGGTCCCGCGATCGACGAGCGCAATCAGGGCCGCCAGCCGATCGGGCGGCACCGGCGAATCCTCGATGCCGCGGCCGAGCGCCTTGAGTGTCCTCGCCACCTCACCCATGATCCAGTTGCTCGCCGGTTTGGCGGGAGCGCCGGCCGCGACGGTGGCTTCGAAGTAATCGGCCAGCGCGCGCGACTGCGTCAGCTGAGCGACATCGTAGTCCGGCAACGCATGCTGCTCGGCGAGGCGCCGCCGCCGCGCTTCGGGCAGCTCCGGCATCGTCGCCCGGATCGCCGCAATCCTCGCCGCATCGACGACGGCGGGCGGAAGGTCCGGCTCGGGAAAATAGCGGTAGTCGTGGGCTTCTTCCTTGCTGCGCATCGAAAGCGTGCGGCCGGCCGCCGCGTCCCACAATCGCGTTTCCTGGACGACGCGACCGCCCTCTTTCAGTACGGTCATTTGCCGCTCGATTTCGTGTTCGAGCGCCTTCTGCAGGAACCGGAACGAGTTCAGGTTCTTGACTTCGGCCTTCGTGCCGAACGGACGGCTGGCATCCTCTCTCACCGACACGTTCGCGTCGCAGCGGAGACTCCCCTCTTCCATGTTGCCGTCGTTCACGCCGAGCCAGACGAGCGTTTCGCGAAGCCTGGTGAAAAACTCCGCCGCGGCAGCGGCCGACCGGAGATCGGGGTGCGTCACGATTTCGATGAGCGGCACGCCGCTCCGGTTGTAGTCGATCGACGTCTTGCGATCGGAATCGCTGAAGCCTTCGTGGAGCGACTTGCCGGCGTCTTCTTCCAGATGGACCCGGATGATGCCCACGCGGCGGGGTCCGTCTCTTCCGGCGAGCTCGACGGCCCCGTCGATGGCAAGCGGCTGCTCGTACTGCGAGATTTGATAGCCCTTGGGCAGGTCGGGATAAAAGTAGTTCTTGCGCGCGAAGATCGAGGTGTTCTGGATCGTGCAGCCGAGCGCCAGCGCCGCCCGGATCGCGAAGTCGACCGCCGTGCGATTCAAGACCGGGAGCGCCCCGGGAAGCCCGAGACAGACCGGACACACGTGGGTGTTTGGCGGCGCGCCGAATGCCGTGCTGCAGCCGCAGAAGATCTTCGAGACGGTGAGAAGCTGAGCGTGAATCTCGAGGCCGATGACAGGTTCGAATGCCAAATTCTTCTACGCCCTCGGGCCGGCGGCAATGACCTCGGCCGAGACGCCGCCTTCGAACGCCTTGAAGTTGTCGGCGAACATGCGCGCGAGCTTCGCCGCCTGCGCGTCGTACGCGGCGCCGTCCGTCCAGGTGTCGCGCGGCCGCAGCACGCCGGCGGGCACATCCGGACAGCTGGTCGGGATATCGACGTTGAACACCGAATCGCGTTCGTAACGGACGTCGTCGAGCGCTCCCGACAGCGCCGCGCGAATCATTGCGCGCGTGTACGCGATCTGCATCCGCTTGCCTGTTCCGTACGGACCACCGGTCCATCCGGTGTTCACGAGCCACACGCGTGAGTGGTGCTGCGCGATTCTTTCGCCCAGCATCGTGGCGTAACGACTGGGCGCGAGCGGCAAAAACGGCGCCCCGAAGCACGTGCTGAACGTGGCCTTCGGTTCGGTCACGCCCTTTTCGGTCCCGGCGACCTTGGCCGTATAACCGGACAGGAAGTGATACATCGCCCCCTCGGGCGACAGCCGCGACATCGGTGGCATCACACCGAACGCATCGGCCGTCAGCATCACGATGTTTGCGGGATGCGCGCCGAGGCCCGACCGAACGGCGTTGTCGATGAAGGCGATCGGATACGCGGCCCGGGTATTCTCGGTCAGTCGATCGTCATCGAGGTCGAGCAGGCGCGATTCCGGATCGACGACGACGTTTTCCAGTACCGTGCCGAACCGGCGGGTCGTCTCGAAAATCTGCGGCTCGGCTTCGGCCGAGAGCCGGATCGTCTTGGCGTAGCAGCCGCCCTCGAAGTTGAACACGCCGCGATCGCTCCACCCATGCTCGTCGTCGCCGATCAACATGCGATCCGGATCGCTCGAGAGCGTGGTCTTCCCCGTGCCCGACAGACCGAAGAACAACGCCACATCGCCGTCGTGCCCGGTGTTCGCCGAGCAGTGCATGGACAGCACGTTTCTGAGCGGCAGCATGTAGTTCAGCACGGAGAAGATCGACTTCTTCATCTCGCCGGCATAGCTCGTTCCGCCAATCAGCACGAGCTTCCGGTCAAAATGAATGGCGACCACGACATCGGAGTTCGTGCCGTGCCGCTTCGGATCCGCCTTGAAGCTCGGTGAGTCGATGACGGTGAATTGCGGGACGTGCGACGCCTGCGGATCGCCGATGAACAGATTGCGCACGAAGAGGCTGTGCCAGGCGAGCTCCGTAATCACACGCACCGCCAACCGGTACTTCGGATCGGCGCCGGCGAAGACATCCTGAACGAAGACCTCGCGTCCCTCGAGCGAGCTGAGCAGATCGCGGTGCAACGCATCGAAGCGTGAGGTGTCCATCGGCCGGTTCACCGTTCCCCACGCAACGTTCGCCTCGCTGGAAGGCTCGCGCACCACGAACTTGTCGTTTGGAGAGCGGCCCGTATGCAGCCCGGTGCGGCAGACGAGGGGGCCAGTGGCCGCGATCACACCCTCCTGACGGCGGATCGCTTCCTCGTAGAGCGCGGCGGTTGCCAGGTTCCAGCGCACCCGGTCGGTGCGAATGCCCTCGGCATCCAGGCCGCGTCCGCGCTCGACCTCTGTACTCATCCGGACACTCCTAAAATATGCCGTTCCAGTAACATACGCAGAATTCGAGCATCCTAACCTCGCGTTTCGGCCGAGTCAATCGAACTGATAAATACAGTAAACTTGTAAACAGCCTGTCGGACCGCATCGTAATCCTATGAGCCGTGACGTGCCAATTGCCCGGCATCAACCTGTCGACCCCGGCGGTGGGGCTGCACCCGCCGCTGCGGTCGGAACGACGGGCCGCCGCACGCCGGCGGCCACCCTGGCCGAGGACTCTCGGCTGGCTGTCGAAATCCGCGGTCTGGTCGATCGCGACGAGATGGACCAGGCGCGCGAACGATTCGGCGAACTGGTGGCGGCCCATCAGCGACGCGCGTCACGAATCGCGTTCCAGTATCTGCGCGACGTCGCCGACGCCGACGAGGCGGTCCAGGACGCCTTCGTCAAAGTGTTCACGCGCATCGGCTCGTATCGCGAAACATGGCCGTTCGAGGTCTGGTTCACGCGCATTCTCATCAACGGCTGTCTGGATCGCCGCAAAGCGCGAGCTCGTCGGGATCGATGGTTTGTCGCGGCCGACGCATCGACGGCCGGCAAGCGGCCCGTCGCTGTGGGCCGGGCTCCCGGGGCGGATCCCGAACGCGCCCTGCTGGCGCGAGAGCGCGGCGCGACCATCGCGGCAGCCGTGGATCAACTCGACGGGCGGCAGCGCACCGTGTTCATGCTCTGTCACTACGGCGACTGCACCCCGCGCGAGGTCGGTGTCATGACCGGACTCAAGGAATCGACGGTCCGCGTCCATCTGTTTCGGGCAGCGCGCCGGCTGCGGACGCTGCTGGGAGGCGAGCTGTGATGGGTCGCCACCTTTCCGACGATCGGCTGCTCGACTGCTACCTCAACGAGCGGGACGAAACGACGATCGATCCGCGGGTCGCGGAACACCTCACCGACTGCGAGCCGTGTGGCGCGCGATACGCCGAGCTCACCCGGGTGATGGACACGGTGCGCTCCGAAGCCGAGCTCGAAACCGACGCCATCTTCACGCCGGAGCGCCTTCGCCTGCAGCAGGAGCAGATCGCCCGTCGCATCGAGCACACGAACCGTTCAGGGCGTGTCATCACCTTCCCCGCGCCGCTGGCGGGGCGGACCATGACTGTGTCGGCGGCGCGGACCACTCCCCGCTGGATCGCCGCCGCCGCTGCTGCCGGTCTCTTCGCCGGCCTCGCGCTGGGCGCGTCGTATCGATGGAGTGGCGTGCCGCGGCCAGGCATCGCGCGCGACGCCATGATGGCTCGATCGCCGCAGCTGGCGCCCGCCGTGCGGGTCAACGGCTTGGAGAGTGCCGCCGACGACGCGTTCATGTCCGAGCTCGAAATGGCCCTCGATCGGCCGCGCACGCGAGAGCTGATCGCGATCGACGCGCTGACGCCGCACTTCCGTGAAATCAGTGCGGCGCGGTAAGGTGTAGGGGATTACGCCGCGAAATTCCGGCACATCCTGTTACGACGTACAACGCAGAACTCGCGGAACCCGCAGAGAAAGAAAATATGTGTTCTGCGCGTTCTGCGAGTTCTGCGTTGATCGTCGTCGTGGTTGAATGTCATCTCTAATCTTCCGCAAGGGCCTCGACCTGAAGCATGCCGTCGCCGGCATGCTGGCCGACAATTACCACAGTGCGCTCGTCGATCGGATTAAGGCGGACGATTTCGTCTTTCGTGCCGGCCGGTTGACGCTGCATCTCGCGCGTGAATTCGGGTTCTGCTACGGTGTCGATCGGGCGGTCGATTACGCGTATCAGACGTGCGAACGCTTCCCCGACCGCAACGTGTTCCTGACCGGCGAGATCATTCACAATCCGCACGTCAACGAGAAGCTCCGGACGATGGGCGTCCGTTTTCTTGCCGACGATCCGCACGCCATCCACAGTCTCGGTCCGGACGATGTGGTCATCCTGCCGGCGTTCGGTGTCACCGTCGCGACGCTGCAGCAACTCGACCGGCAGGGCTGCACATTAGTGGACACCACGTGCGGATCGGTCCTGAACGTGTGGAAGAACGTCCGGCGATACGCGGAGGGCGGCTACACGTCGATTATTCACGGCAAGATGTGGCACGAGGAAACACGCGCCACGGCATCACAGGCCGCCGCCTATGGCGGGAAGTACCTCGTCGTCTTCGACAAGACCGAGGCGGGGATGGTCTGCGACTACATCCGCGGGCACGGCGGTCGCCCCGCGTTTCTGGAGCGCTTCGCTCGAGCGGCCTCGCCGGGCTTCGAGCCCGACGGCGATCTCCAGCGAATCGGCCTGGCCAATCAGACGACCATGCTGATGTCGGAGTCGATGGAGATTGGCGACCTGATGCGGAGCGCGATGGTCGAGCGATACGGAGAGGCCGCACTGGCGGACAGGTATCAGGCGTTCGACACCATCTGCAGTGCCACCCAGGACCGTCAGGATGCCGTGGTCGCGCTCCTGCGTGACACGCCAGTCGACCTGATGATTGTCATCGGCGGGTACAACAGCAGCAACACGGCGAACCTCGCCCGCATGTGCGCTGCGTCCCGGCCGACGTTTCACATCGCCGATCCGTAATGCCTGCTGTCATCCACGGAAATCCGCCACCGGCCGATCGGATCGAAAGCGGAGGTCACCACATCGCCATGGCTGCCGCCGGAAGCCGCCGTCACCATCGGGCTGACGTCAGGCGCTTCGACGCCCGACAACCTGGTCGGAGCCACGATCGCCCGGCTGGCGGAGTGTTGCGGCTAGGAGCGTATCAGCCAGCTAACTGACTGACTGACTGACGCCCTGGAACGCAAAGGCCGCGAAGGCCGCAAAGAAGTACTGTCTCACTTTGCGTCCTTTGCGACCTCTGCGTTCAATCGTGACGTCGCTCCAGATTCCCGCGCTCCTCGCAAGTCGTAAAAAGTTGTCTCCCGCTAAATAGCACGTCGGTCTCCGTCGTAATCCTTCAAGAGTCGTTATATCAGAGGTTTACGAATGAGATCGACCTGGCGTTTCTGGTGGTTGCCTGCGCTTTTGCTGCTGGCGGTTGGCCCCCCCGTTCACGCACAATCTTTCGGGTTCCCGTGGTGGCGTGACGCTCAGTTCCAGCGTGAGTTGTCGCTCACAACCGACCAGACGGCGCGGATTGAGAGCCTGTTTCAGGCCACGATTACGCAGCTCCGCGCGAAGAAGGCCGAGTTGGACCAGCAGGAAGACGAGCTGTCACGGCTCATTGCTGCCAACGCGGACGAACAGCAGGTCGTCAAGCAGGTCGATCGCGTGGAAGCGATCAGAAGTCACCTGAACAAAATGCGCACGCTTCAGCTCCTGCATATCCGGCAGGTGCTCACGCCTGAGCAGCGGATCAAGTTGAACAAGCTGCACGAACAGTGGGAGCGGGATCACGGGCGCGGCCGCGGCGATAACCGGAAGTAGACGGAGAGCATCAGCAATGACACGGAATCAGTCGATCAGCGTTGTCACAGCCATGGTCGTCTTCGGCATGGCCGGAAGTGCTCCTGCGCAGCAGATCACCGATGCGCGCATTCGCGAACTGATCAAGGAAGCGACAAGCCAGACGGGCCGGCCACCAATCGCCGCGGATGTGCGTCAGCCGGCAACCGGGGAGTCGCGGCCGGTCGTGCAGCTGACGCTCGACGATGCGGTGAAGTTCGCACTCGACCGGAATCTCGACATCTCGGTCCAGCGGCTGAATCCGCAAATCAACGACATCGCCATCGCCAGCATCCGCTCGGTCTATCACCCCTCGTTGACGTCGACGGTCAGTCAGGCTTCAACCCGCGGCACACCGACCAGTCAGCTGCAGCTCTCGACCGGCGGCGGTGGAACGAATACCGAAACGCTGGCCTATAACGGAGGCCTCGCGCAGTCCCTCCCGTGGGGCGGCGGATCGTACCAATTCACGTTGAACAACAGCCGCGGGCTGACCAACAGCAACAACGCGCTGTTCAATCCGCAGTTCAATTCGATCTGGACGGGCGTATTCGTCCAGCCACTGCTTCGAAATTTCCGGATCGACTCGAACCGGCAGCAGCTTCAGGTCTCCAAGCTCAATCGCGACATCTCGGACGTTCAGCTGCGCTCGACGATTAC
>QHWF01000025.1:11721-13406 GCA_003222455.1 Acidobacteriota bacterium | reverse complement strand
CTGAGGTCCTTTTCCGTCCGTCTTCTGGTATGCCGCGATCACCTTGGGCACCACGCGAATCACATCGTCGGCGTCCATGTCGCTCATCATCGGATAGAGTGGCAGCGAGATCGCACGATCCGAATAGTACTCCGCATTCGGGAACATGCCTCGCGGGAACCCCCAGTGCTCCATGTAGTAGGGGTGCAGGTGGACCGCCCGGAACTGAACGCCGATACCGACGTTCTCCGCTTGAACCGCGTTCATGACTCCATCGCGGTCGTCGGCCTCACTGTTTTCGACCCGAGACGAAATACTGACCGCCCAGCGGAAGCCAGGCCAGCGCAGGCTCGAGGAACCCGAACCACTTCCACAGAACTTCAGGCAGGAAGAGGAGATAGCCCTGCTCCACGTCATTCAGCCCTGCGTCGCGAAACAACTCGCGCAGGCTGGCAGGTCTGATCATGTGGCATCCGCGATCGATGGGCGCGCGATCGAAAATCCGCTTCGTCACAGGATTGAACGGGTTGTGCTCGAAGATGTAGACCTGACCTGTTGGCGGTCGTCGATGTGGTGGTACACACAAAACGCGTATGCCGCATCGAACGCGCCGTCCGGGAACGGCAGGTCGTACGGTTCCTGAACGGCCACCGGCCCGCGGTGGACGGCCTCACGAACCATTGGCAACGAGATGTCCGTTCCGATGACGCGCGCATACCTGGAGAGAAACGCGATCGCGGTGCCCTGGCCGCAGCCGGCATCAAGCAGTCGCAACTCGCTTGTATCAGGAACCTGACGCCGCAGCCGCCGCATGAGCACACGACACTTCTGATGGATGAAAAACTCGTCGTCGCGCGCGAACTTCTGGCGCAGCGGGTCGGACAACAAGTTGTCATAGTCGGGGGCGAAGCGATCGAAGGATTCAGTCATCGATTGAGTGACTGCGAGAGCTGGCCTATTAGTTGGGCTCCTCCTTGGTAGCTTCCATAGTAGTATCCGGTTTTTCGTTCAGATACGAGGCCGTCGCTCCATTTCTGCAGAAATACTTCAAAAGGCTCGCCACCGGCCGGAGCGTTGTCGCGACTCCATGTGAGGAGATAGAGGTCTTTTCTTTCGGATAATACGTGTGTGACCAGCCGCATTCGCGACCTGATCGATTCAGGGGTAAAGAGACGCGAAAATCCGCTGAACGCCACTGGAGAGTTGCCCGAGACGTCGAACAGAAAATAATCGATTTGTGCGCCCATGTAGATTTCGGTCGCCTGCTCCTCGGAACCATACAGGACCCTGGCGGTATCCCTGATGTACGCGCATCCATCCGATCGTTGGAACGGACTAGCCGGAATTCCCGTGAAACCCGGCATGAAGTTGAGGAGCTCCGCTCTCTTGCTGCCGGGAACGAAGAGGGCTAAGCGATGGGCAGTGAGAGTATCCCAGGGATAGTCCTCCATGGTCGCATACGTGTTCTGGCCGATAAGAAACCGGACACTGGAGCGCCAAGGCAGGGACAGAACCGAAGGATAGCCGACGAACATGGACGCGCAGGCCACGGCGGAAATCGCGATCGTCAGAATGCCGCGGCGGAGGCGGCTCATCGCCAGGGTCCAGGTTGCCTTCAGCAGGACCACGCCGAGCGCGATGCCGAGCGGATTGATGAAGTCTGTGGCCCGTGCCGCCGATCCTCCGCTCGAGCCGCCGGCGAGCGT
>QHWF01000025.1:0-11686 GCA_003222455.1 Acidobacteriota bacterium | reverse complement strand
AGCCGCGGCCGTACCCCATCCGGACGTTCCGGATCCCTGAGGCTCCTCGTGACGGTCCAGGGAACCCCTCGAGCCGGCGCGCCAGAGCGAAAGAGTGACGCCTAAAGCCCCAGTCAAGACCGACCCGCCGATCAAATACATCGTTGACAGGTTGAAGGACTCCAGCAGGATCCGCCTGAACCCGACCGCGAAATTATTCATGAACAAGGTTGGCAATTGCCCCAACAGGACCTCCCGAGCTGAGACCGTGACATCACTGTTCGACATGTTCGAGGGCCCGCCGTACTGCATGTATGCCAGGACAGGATCGACCCAGTGACTGAATCGACCGACGTTCATGAAGCGGCCACGCATGATCAACGGGGCCTCGGGCAATCCCACCTCGACGTAGTTGTAACACCAGACCAGCGCCGTCGCCGCAAGCGCCCAGCAGGGATAGGGCAGAGAACGCATGGCTTCGACAGAATTCCGTGAGAAAACGATGAACACTGTTTCAATCAGGAGAATCGGCAGCAGTAAGGCGATCGCGGTTGGAGAAAGAAGGATGACCGCCGTAATGACAAGGATCCTCGACAGAGAGTTGAATCTGATATCTGGTCGTTGGGAACCAATGAGATGAGCGAAAGAGAGGATGAGATACAGGATGAACGTATTGCGGATGATGTGTGACTTCGCGTAGGCGCCCTGGCCTGCATAGAACTGCAGATAGAGATAGAGCCCGACGAGTCCGATCGCCGGCACTGCGGTGCAGGAGCAGGCCGCCAACCGCCAAATCATCGCGCCTCCGAGCATCAACATCAGATAAGACGCCAGGGGCGCGCCCTGGACGTCGGAGAGAATGTTCGACAGGAACGCCAGTCCGTTCCCCTTGGACACGAAGAAGTGCACGTAGTAGTCGTTGGGTCCGTTCCAGTGACCTCTCAGAACCGCTTCGTAATAAGGCAGATAATTCCCCGGAACGTCGTTATCGCCCCCGGAGCTGCCCCATAACGCGATCGTCAACAGCAGAGCAGTCGCCGTGAGGGTAACGATAAGGCCCAGCAGGTTGACGAGCCACGACGTTTTCCCTGCGACCGGCGGCCTCTGAGAGATGAAGGGCGCGCCCCGAGTCGCAAAGAGGTCGGAAACCGCCACGACAACTGCCACAGCCACCAGAGGCAGAATCACCCATACGAAGTAGAGGTGCAGCATCGCAAGGAGAACCACCCCGACCGACCACGCAGCGGCTCCGCAAAAGGCAGATTCGACATGTCGACCACTCCAGTGTTCAGAGTTGTCACGTGCGGTCGACACGTAGCCAATGATGCGCGCACCAGTGGCCCAGAACGCCGCGAGTAAAACGAGCAGTGTCCAAAGGCGCGCCAGATTGTAGAGAAGGTATCCGTAACCTGGCTGTGCGTAATGGGTCCAATAGAACCGGCTGAGCGCCAGCCATACCACCGGCGCCAGAGCTGCCGTGGCGCTCAGGGCTATGAGGAGGCTGTTTTTCCAGTGGTGAATGAAGTGTCTGGCCGACACCACGGGCGACAGGTCGGCCGTGGCGCTCAGGCGTATCAGGAGGCTGTCTTTTGCGTGGTGCACGAACCGCCTGGCCGGTCTCCACAGGGCTTCAACCTTTTCGTGCCCACCGGTGCGGTACCAGAGAAAGCAGAGTACGCTGCCGCCAGCCAGCCCGTACCAGAGCAGGTACAGGGCCATCATCGAAGGCGCGCAGAACTGGCTCCACATGTTCTCGTACGACAAGGCCCACGCAGTGCCCGACGCCCCAAGTCGCTCCCAGATCTCCGCTCGAATCCGCGGCGGCTGGATGGGTCCTCCAATGGGCGAAAAGACGCGAGAAGAGAGCGCCTGTGCCAACAACAGGCTGGCCATGGCGACGGTCGTCGGGCCAACGCCAGTCAACGTGACTGCACGGCCGATCAGGACGTACACCACCGGCGAGGCGAACACCAGCAGTCGTTCAGTCTCGCCACCACTAATCCATGCCAGCACAGCGAACAGAGACAGGTACGCAAGAAACGCCGGCTGCTCAACGAGAAAGCTGAACGTGCGCCGCCAGAAATATGCCGGCACCGCGAGGAGTGGGCCAAAGACCAGGAACCAGGCGACGCCGTATTGCAGTAGCGATTTCTCGCGAAGCCACCGAAGGACTTCAGCTGAAGCCGAGTAGTCGGACGGCGTCGCGACCACCCACGAGTAAATTGCCAACAGTGTAAGGGTGCCGCTGACCAATGGGAGCCATGCCCAGGTTCTGCCGCGCGCCGCCAGCGCCTCGGACCAGCTCGAAGGCCGGGACCCGGAATCCGAAACCGTTGCGGACACCGGACAAACCAGCGCACTCACGCCGACGACGAGCATCACCGCGCGAAGGGCCACACCCACGGCGACCACCAGGGCCAGCAGTGCCGCGCGTGGGCGGCCGGGGCGCGACTGGAACCATTCGATGCCAAGCAGCCCGGCGAGCAGCCCGGCAAGTGTCGCTGGATCCACGTCCACGGGATGGAAGTACGAGTGCCGCACCGGGGAATGCGGCTCCACCATGAAGGCTGCGATGACGAGTAACCGCGCGAACACGCTGGCGACGTGACGCTGCAGGAGCAACGCGAGAAGAATCACCGACAGGACGTTGAATGCGACATCGAGGCGATCGAATCCGGCACTGATGACCCAATCCCGGCTTTTCGCCAGACCGGCGACGAGAAATGGAGTTCCGAGTCGATAGACGAACGGTGACACTCCCTGGGGTGGCAGTACCCGGGGCATGTTCTTCGCCATCGCATGGTACTGCTGCCCTTCGGACCCGAGCCCGTCGTTGAACGTGTTGACTGGCTGACTACTGGCGTACGTCAGATTCAAGAGAAGAAGCGAGACGAGAATCCACCACCATTCCGCCGTGCGCGACATCGTCGTCGAGGAGTTCGTGGGGGAAGATTCCGTCATTCGGGACTACGTCGAGCCCCTGGATGGATCGGTCAGATTTGCCGAGTCTTTCACGAGATAGAGAGGCCGGTGCTTCGCTTCTTCGTAGATCCGCCCCACGTACTCGCCGAGAATGCCGATCGCCAGCAACTGCAGCCCGCCGAGAAACAGCACGGCGACCGCCAGCGACGTCCAGCCCGGGACGAGTCCCGTTCCGCCTGCCACCTTGAAGATCGTGAGCCCGATCACGAGCGCGAGGCTGGCGGCCGCGCACAGCAGCCCGACGTGCGACGCAAGCCGCAGAGGCTGACTCGAAAAGCCGGTGATCCCATCCAGGGCGAACTTCATCATCTTGCCGACTGAATACTTGGAATCCCCGCCGTACCGGCGATCCCGGTCATACAGCAGGGGCGTCTGGTTGTAGCCGACCCACGTGACCAGCCCGCGCACGAACCGGTTCTGTTCCTGCAGACGCTTCAGGTCGTCGACCACCCGTCTCGACATCAAACGGAAGTCGCCGGTATCCACGGGAATATCGATCGTGGTCATGCGGCGAATGAGGCGATAAAAGAAAGTCGCCGTCGTGCGTTTGAACCACGTTTCGCCCTCACGCTTTCGTCTTTGCGCGTAGACCACATCGAACCCTTCACGATATTTCTGGTACAGCTCGGGGATCAATTCCGGCGGATCCTGCAGATCAGAGTCCATGACCACGACAGTCGCACCGGAGCTCACGTCGATACCCGCGGTAATCGCGATCTGAGGCTCAGATTCACCGCCTTGGCGTGCCGATCGGCGTTCGCGAGATCGAGTATTCGCTCCCACGATCGATCACGACTGCCGTCGTTGACGACAATGATCTCGTGCGTGATGCCGGCGGCGACGAGTACATCTTTGACGCGGCGGTACAGCTGCGGCAATCCGGCTTCTTCGTTGAACACCGGAAGCACGACGCTGATCTCCCTGCCACCAGCCGGCGTGACTGCGGCGTTACTCATGCTCTCCATTCATCACGAGAAGCCGCGAGATCGTAAAGCGGTTCCTCAGTGACGCATCGCTGAGATGATTCGCGACGACGAGCTGGTATGTCCCGGCGCGGGGAGGTTGCACGAACGCCCTGAACGCCCCCGGGGTGTCGATGTCAACTCTCATCGACCAACCGTTCGGGTCGACGAGCCCGACGGTGACGCCTCCCTGCTCGAGCACCCCTTCGGCGACGACGAGCGACGACGCCTCGAGCGGCTGCTCTTTCCAGGCGACCAGGTTCGTACCGGTGGCATCAGCCACACCATTGACCGACACGCCGCTCTCGGCGCCGACGCTCGCGATCCGCGCGCGGTAGTCGACGGCGGCGGCGATCCCTGGTGAGGCCTTTACGCTTCGCGCGATCAGGGCCGCCCCTCGATTCCTCAGCGACATGGGTGCCCAGTACGACAGCGGCTGGGCTCCATCACGCAGAGGATCCCGCTCCCACCCTCGAAGGGTCTGGTGCAGCGGCAGCTCACGCCAACCCGCAGGAAGTTGGGCGGGGAGCAGCAGCGAAAAGCGGTCGGGCTCTGCGAACCGGGCGACGCGTTTCAGACATGACACCTCGGATTCAGCAACCTCCAGCCCTGCAAACGCGAGCAAGTCAGGGTCCGGGCTTGCCGGTCCCGTCCGGAACACTGGGAAGTACATGCGCGTCGGCGCCCCCGGCGGCACATCCACATCGTAGGTCCGTGTGAAATCCACGGACGGATCCTTTGCCCTGTACCTGAACGTCAGCGCAGATCGGTCGACTGCACATCGATCAGCAGCGAGCTCAGCGACGAGCATGTCCGAGTACATTGATCGTCTGTCGGGGGGCCGGGAGAACGATTCGTCCCGGGTGGCGATCCGAACAAGTCCGTTGCCGACGACCTCCGGAGTCACGTCAATCTGCTGAAGCCGGGCATCATTGTAGGTGGCGAACAGCGCTGATGCGCTGCGTTGCTGATACGCGCGGACCGCCGCAAGCGGCACCACCACCAGTATCGCGACCGCGGCCGTGAACACGACAGGCCGCAGCATACGCCAGACGGGTTCCGCATTCCGGCTCCCGCCCGCCAGTGAAGACCAAACGAACGAAATGGCAAACCCGAGGAACCAGAGAGAAAGAAATTCCAGATGAAAGATGTGCCGGCGCTGAAACTGAATGGCCGGATAGGCTCCAAGAAAAGCCACCAGCCCGAACATCAGGACCGCGAGGCGAACGCTCCGGCCGCTCACTCCAAGAATCACGATCCCAAAAAGCAGGAGAGCGTACGGTTCGACGTAGGAGAGTACCTTCTGCGTCATCCCGATGCCACGCCACAGAAAGTCGGGCAGAAGTCCGCGCGACATCGACTGCAGGCCGCTGTACGGTAGTTCGAGAATCCTGATCGCCGACGCCCACGCCCTCAGCAGTGCATCGGAGGGAAAGGTGGTCAGGATCAGGGAGTAATACGCGCGGCTCGCCTCCGGGTATTGCGGCAACCCGACGGACATGTGCGCCGGAGCGTGAGTGACCCGCCCCCAGTACGCGTCGACGGCCGACGCCGCATAACTGTCGTTGTAGAAATAACTCGGCTCGTAAGGCCCTGGGGCGATGCCGAGCGCGTTGTCCCATTCATGCGCGTAACCGAGAAGGGCCCAGTGCCAGATATTGCTGCCCGTATCCCCCGATCTCACAACCGGACCAGCTACCGCAGCGAACATCGTCACGCACAACGCGGCCGCCCCGCTGCGCAGCTTCCAGCTCTCGCGTATGGGATCCGGCAGGAATCCAACAATCGTGACGATGACCACGATGAGATTGATGGCAATGTCGGTACGGACGCCATAGCCGAACCCGAGCACCGCTCCGGCAGCCGCCGCGAGCACGAGGACGATGGCCGGCGCCAGGCGGCGGCTGACGAGCAGGGCCACGATCAACAGGCTCGCGAGAAAGAACGGCGCTTTCGAATAGTCGCGCAGGTCTCCCGCATTCGCCAACTGAAGCGGCGAGAACATGAACAACAGCGCGACGGCCAGGGACACGCCCGACGGCATCTTCACTCGGCAGGTCAGATACGCGAGCGCGACCGACAGCCCGAACATCAGTCCAATCAATCGGTCGATACCGACCCACGTCGGCCCCGAGGCGCGCCAGGTGGCGGTTGCCAGAAGAAGCAGATAGCGCGACGCACGCTGCATCCCGTCGAGACCATCGCGGGGCACGTCCGCGGGAATCTGCCCGCAGGTCAGTGTCTCCTGGCGCTGTGCGAGAAAGTTGATCAGAGGACGATGAGCGTCCGGTGTATTGGGCTTGGGCGACATCGGAACGACGGGGGTGTCGCCCGCGTGGCCGCAGACGCTCATGAGGGCCGCGCCGAACACTCTCTGGTTGAAACCCGGCTCCTCCGGAAGCGCACGCGTTCGACGCGCGGCGCCGACGTAAGTCGCACCGATCCCAACCCCGCAGACGACGAGCAGAGCAGCGATGGTCGCGTCGACCGATTTCACCGTCAACACAGCAACGTTGTTTGGCCCGCGTGTCTCTTCACGGCTGGAACGGAATGCCTTCCCAATCCGCGAGACGTTGATGCAGCGGCAGCGTCTCCCATCCCGGCGGCAACGTTGCGCCCAGCAGAAGCCGGAACGGCTTCACGTCGTCGAAACGCGCCATCCTGGTCACACAGCCCGGAGTCGCGCTTGAAAACTCGAGGCCCTTGAAATGGTCATACACGGCAAGAAACACCCGCGTCGTGCCTGCGGCCCGTGCGCGTGCGACGGTCACGGTGCGGGTCAGGTCGAAGGCCGGAAATGCCGGATCGTACCGGAACGTGATCGACGGCTTCGGTCCACATGCCGCCTGGTCGAGATCGACTTCGAGATACTGGGGACCGGCCGAAAATGGCGGATCCGGAAACGCGCCCGCACTTGACAAGCCAACCTGAGTCTTCGGAGCAGCGAATATACGCCTTGAACAGCTGCACCGCCTCTCGTGCTTGATAGCGTCTGGCCACGATCAGCGCCCCGACGGTGAGGGCGATTCCTCCAATCGCCATCGCGGTCGCGCGCAGGAAGCCGGGCGATGACCGCCGGAGCACGCCGTGCCGGTCGATCCTCAAAGACGACATGGCCTTGATGGTCCGGTGGAGCACGAACCCGAACGCCCACCACGTGACGAGCTCGAGGTGAAAATGATGACGCTCCTGAAACTGGATGGCAGGGTAGCCGCCGAAGTAGGCGAGAAAGAACAGAAGAAAGAACCCCAATCGGAGGCTAGCCGCGCTGGCCACCAGCACAGCCATGCCCGCGATCACGACGCCCCAGCCGATTCTCGGTCGAAGCAACGTTTCCCGGACTCGGTACAGGGACGGATGCCATCGAAGCATCGGCGCGTCCCACCTGAGAAATGGCAACTCGACGATCAGCAGGACCGACGCATATGCGCGGGTGATGAAATCGGCGGGAAACGTCAGCACGATGTCGCGCAGGTAACGGCCGCTGACCACGTCATATTTGTGCGAGCAGAACTCCGGACGTGTCACTTCCTGCTGCGTGCGGCGCGAGTAGCCATAAATCGTCTCGGCGACGTAGAGGTCCGAGTACGCGTAGCCGAAGTCGTACGGCGCCGATCCGTCATGGAGGTTCTCGTCGAACGGCGATTGAAGCCCGAGCAGCGCAATGTGCCATTGGCAGCCGCCCTTTTTCGTACACCTGAAATGACACCGGCCAGCTCACGACAAGGAAGCTCGCCAGGAACAGCAGCGTGGCCGCCACCTTGAGCTTCAGGTTCCGCGTGAGCCCCCCGTCGAGGAACACGGACAGCGTGATGACCACCGCGGGCAGCGTCGCAAGAAAATCGGTGCGGAACCCATACCCGATGCCGAGGATGACGCCGTACGCGGCTGACAACGCCAGAACGGTCCACCGACGGACCGGCATCGTGACGAGCAGGCCGAGGACAAAGACCAGGGCGAGCGTGAAGGGGGCCTTCGCGTAATCCCGCAGGTGCGGCAGGTTGAAGAGCTGGGTCGTAGAAATTGCCAGGCCGACCGTACAGAGCACCGCGACCGCCCGTCCGATACCAAGGCGGAAAATCGCATACGCGATGGCCATCGTCAGCCCGAAGAAGCCGCCATAGAGAGGCCCCATGCCAGACCAGGAGACCCCCGCCGCGCGCCAGAACCAGCCCACTGAGTGGAGCAAGTAGATCCATGTCTGCTGAAACAGTTGCTTTCGTCCGACCGTCACGTTGACCACGTCGCGGCAATCGAAGGTGTCCCGGCGCTGCTGGAGAAAATCCTCGAGCGATTGGGAGCGTTGCCCTTCCGTGACCACGAGGCCCCTGCCGCAGCCGATCATCACGGCAGGCTCGAAGTACGACTGGTAAAAGAGAGGCTGGCCGCCTTGCGCCATCCACCGGTTGGCGAACCGCGCCGCCCACACGCCCGTTCCAGAGCACAAGACCGCGACGATCAGGAGATCGATCCAGAGTGTCCGCGATGTGAGCATCAATGATGAAGATGAGGTCGACGGGCAACGGCCAGCAGCGATCCTCCGAACGGCAGGGACAGGCTTGCTTTCAGCAAGCTCTCGTCGATTCTCATGACCCAGTCGAACAGCGTGTTGAGCGACGCAGGCAGATCGACTTGCGATGTGAAATCAGCCGTGCCCGTCACCGGCGGGACGCGGCGCGATTTGTCGCGCAGGCGAATCGCGGCCATCAAGGGAAACAGCGTCGTCACGAACGAGGTCGTGTACAGCACGTCGAAACCGGCCGCGTGGAGCTTCGACACGAGCGCGCTTCGGCCGTAACGACGCTTGTGATGGACGATCTCGTCCAGCTGGCTCCACATCCACTGATACTGGGGGACCGTGACGATGAACAGCCCCTCGGGGCGGAGCGCGTCATGCACTTCACGGATGACCTGCTCATCGTCGGTGATGTGCTCGATCACGTCGAACGCCCCGATCACGTCGAACCTCTCCCGAAACGGAATATCGGTCGCGTCGAGCTGGATGAACTCCACGTCGGGCAGTCGCGTCCGCGCATGGCGCAGACCTTGAAGGTAAATCTCGGATCCGGTCAGCCGCAGGTTGGCAATCCCACGCAACGCGGTCAGGACGTTCCCGGTCCCGCACCCGATTTCCAGCACGTCGAGCGGCCGGCTGCGATCGGCGAACCGCTCGAACATCAAACGCACCACGCGGTTCCTGGTCCGGCACCAGAAGCTTCTGGCTTCGATTTCGGCGGTGACGTCGAATCCTTCGCGTGGATAGTCACCGTAGTCCACGGCCAGAGCCGGTGCATAACAGCGAAAGCCGTCGATCGTCGTGTATGGAGGGGACACGTCGGGCTGACCGTCAGGCATGCGTGTCGAGGCCGAACACCTCTCTCACAACATAGTTCGGCTTTCTCTTCACCTCGTCGTAGATGCGCCAGACATACTCGCCGATAATCCCGAGCATCAGCATCAAGACGCCGCCGATGAACAGGATCAGAATCATGATTGGCGCCTGCCCTGGAAACGGCACGTCATGCGTGAATCGCCAATAGGCAATGTCCAAGGCGTACACAAATCCAATCAACGCAACCACGGCTCCTGCCAGGCTGATGAACCGGATGGGCAAATACGACGAATCGAGGATCGCATCCAGTGAGTTTTTCAGCCGCTTCGCGAACGTGTACTGCGAGCGGCCGATTGTGCGCCTGGCGCGGGTGTACGGAATGAACGTCGTCTTGTAGCCCATCCACAGCAGGTCCCCCTGGAAGAAGCGGTTACGCACCTCGATGCTGTTGAACGAGTCGACGACCCGCCGGCCCATCAGCACGTAGTCGAACCCGCCGGCCGGCATCTGGGGAAAGGACATCCGGATGATGCGATAGAAGAGCCAAGACGTGACACGCGAGGTCCACCGGTCCGCGCGCTCCGCGCGATGGCCGATGACCAGCTCGGATCCGGCCTCGCAATCGCGCACCATCCGCGGAATCAGCTCCACCGGATCCTGCAGGTCGGCCGACAGCTGCAGCACGAGGTCGCCGGTCGCCCCCTTCAGCCCGGCGAGGATGGCCGCCATTTGGCCGAAATTGCGCGTGAAGGAGATGATGCGCACCTTCGCGTCGCTTTCCCGCAGGCGCAGCAGCTCGTCGAGCGATCCGTCGTCGGAGCCGTCGTCCACGAACAGGAACTCGTAGTCGTAAGCCGAAAGGTCGCTGGCGAGGGCTCCCCTGATCTTCTGGTAGGTCAGCGTGACCGCCCGCTCGTTGCGATAGACCGGAATGACGAAAGAGATCGTCCCGGCGGCGGTCAACATGCCTGCTCCTGGATTTCCCCGATCATGTCGCCGATGGCGTCAACGGCCGTGAAGGGGAGCGTCCCGTACAGTGGCAGGCACAGCACCTGCCCCACGATCTCGGTGGCCACCGGCAGCAGGCCGGGGGCAGACGAAGGCAGCTCCCGGTAGCAGGCGTAGTCCGTGCAGAGAGGATAGAAGTACTTCCGCGCGAGCACATTGTACGCCTTGAGCCGGTCGAACACGACGTCACGCGAGCACCCGAACGCTTCGCGGTCGATCCGCACCACGAAATACTGACAGCTGCTTTGCACCCCGGGCAGCTCCGGCATCAGGGTCAAGCCCGCCATTCCCGCCAGGCGCTCGCGGTACCGCCCGATAATGGCCTCGCGGCATCGCAACTCGTCGGGCACGCAGTCGAGCACGGCCAGACCGAGCGCCGCCTGCAGTTCGTTCATCTTGCCGTTGATGCCGACCACGCCGACTTCCTCCTGGTTGAGGATGCCGAAGTTCTTCAAGTGGTCGAACGTCTCCCGGACCGCCGCGCTGCCGCACGTCAGCGCCCCGCCTTCGGCGCTGTGAAACAGCTTGGTGGCGTGAAAGCTGAACATCGACGCATCGCCGAAATTGCCGATGCCGACGCCATTGATCCGCGTGCCGAACGCGTGCGCGGCATCATAGACGAGCCTCAGACCGTGGCGGTCGGCGATCGACTGCAGCGCGACGACGTCACAGGGAATCCCGTAGACATGCACTGCCAGGATGCCGGTGACCTTCGGCGTGATCAGCGCTTCGACCCGTGCGGGGTCGAGCGTCATCGTCACGGGGTCGATGTCGCAGAACACCGGCGTCGCCCCGCTCCAGCTGATCGCGTGCGGCGTGGCCGGGAAGGTGAACGGGGTCGTAATCACTTCGCCGCGCATGCCCAACGCGCGCACGGCTGCCAGCAGCGCGATCGTGCCGTTGTTGAATAGCGACACCTCGGGAACGTCGAGGTAGTCGCAGATCGCGCGGCCCAGCCGCTCGTGCTGCTCGCCGGCGTTGGTGAGCCAGCGCGCTGACCACACCTCCGCCAGCCGGGCGTTGAAGGCCTCGAGAGTCGGCAGCACCGGCCGCGTCATGTAAATCGGCTCGTCGAACGGTTTGATCACAAGCGCGAGCGCTCGAAAGCCCGGACCGCCATCACACCAGGTCGCATTCGCCGAGCATGACGCGCACGGCGTCCTTCGAGTTGAACATCATCACGTCGACGATTGAGAGGCCGGGCACAAACGTGTTGCCGTACTGCCTGTAGGCGATCGGACGCGACTGGATGAACTTCAACTCGACGCCCTGCGCGGCAAATGCCGGCCCGGAATACAGCTCGCGGCCACCGATGAAGTTCACGTACCGGGTCGCGCCGAGAGCCTTGCAGAGCGCCAGCACTTTGTGCTCGGACTTCAGGCCATGGTCGATCGCCACCGTCGACGACACCACGATTGGCGTC
>QHWF01000024.1 GCA_003222455.1 Acidobacteriota bacterium | reverse complement strand
CCAGACCAACAGCATCGAGCCGGGACTGCTCTAGCAGGCTGCTGAAAAACGCAGCCTGAAGTGAAAAGTTAAAACAGAAAAGTCAAAAGCAGGCGGAAAATCGCACTTTTCTGTTTTAGCTTTTCAGTTTTACCTTCAGGTCGGCGCCTTTTTCAGCGACCTGCTTGGCTCTGGAGCGAACCTCAAACGTATTTCTTAGCGGCGTTCGCGCTCTTGCCAAGCCGTAGCTCGCTGAATCGCTATCGAGCGAAGGTTGGGCCTTTGCCTTCCACCGTGGCGGCGGTCAGTCGGACACGCTCCACAGCGCGAACGACGTGTAGCGTTCTCACTGAAGTGTCGTAATCCGCTGCGGTTGGCATTCACTTCTCGTGTCCGGCTGCAGCCGGATCGTCGGCCTATGCCAACCGACGCCGCGACGATCCGCCACCGCGCGGCCGCGGGTAGATGTCCTGGCGGCTCGCGTCAGTGCTCTGGAGGATCGCCCGAATCTGCGGACAGGGGACGAGCCCTCTGCGAAAGGCATACACCGCCAGCTGAAAACGGTTGCTCAATGCGAGCTTGTCGAGGATTGAGGTGAGGTGGTTCCTCGCGGTGGCTTCGCTGATGGAAAGCCGAACGGCGACGTCTTTGTTCTTGAGCCCTTCAGTGACGAGCGTCACGATCTCACGTTCACGTGCCGTCAAGCTGCCAATTTTCGCGGCGTCCGGATCTTCTTCGGTACGGTTGCGCGTGAGACGATTGACGAGACTGGCGGTCTGCGCACGATCGAGCCACAGCTCACCGGCGTGGACTTTCTGCACCGCCTTGACAAGACTCTGTGCGGACTGCGTCTTGAGCACGATCCCCATCGCACCGAGCTGAATGACACGGGCGTGCAGGTTCGGATCGATGTCTGACGTGACCACGAGCGTTCGCGTACGCTCCGACAGCCACGGCAAGGCGTCCCGCAACGTGACCTCGCGCTCGCCCCAGCCGTCCATCGCGAGCAGCACCACGTCCGGATGGTGAGCGTCGAGCCGACGATGGAGATCCCATGAGTCTTTTCGAGCAGCGCCTGCAGCGCCTCGCGGATGAGCCGTTGCGGCTCGACAAGCACAAGCGGGATGACTGGTGTGTCACGCATTCGTCGCTCCGATTCGCCAGGTAGTCTGCAAGTCCGTCTGGCGGCTGTTGCAAGACCCTCTCCTACTCAGAGGCCGGCTTTAACGTGATGCCGATCCCAGCCGACAGAGCGCCGTTGTGGGAAATTCTGACCATTCGCCTGCGGCCTGCGGGAGGAACGCTGGCGTCGATCAGCGGAACTGGTCCGGAGTGAGCCCGGCAAAAAGCCGGCAAAAGAAGAGACTTCGCCTGGGACGCTGATCCCAGTGACATCGCCGATCGTCAGGGAGAACTTCGCGTCACGAGAAAGGAGTCAGCTCCCGTGTCAGCTGCGGGACCTGCACCGTATAATTTGCGACCACAACCACACCAAGGTTCCCGGTTTCCGACCATGAGCGTTCCGTTCGTGCCTTCGAAATCTCCCGCCGCCGCATCGGTCTTCGATTCCGATACGGATACCGAACTGGCGTGGCCGCCGCCTGACGATCCGCGTTTTGCGGTCGACGTCATGGATCTTCAGACGCGACGCGTCTTGACGGTTCAAGAGGCGGCACGCGAAGTGGCTGCGTCGGCCGCCGCTGTTGGCGACGTCCCGCACACGGCCGCCGACCGGTCGCGTCCGCTCACGCTTCGCGAGTCGTGGCCGGTACCGCCGGCGCGCCTCCCCGCTCTGGAAACTGAACCGCCGATGCGTCCGCACTCGACCAGCGGGAGAGGCGGGCTTTCGGTACCAGTGCTCATGCGCGCGTTGGTCGCGCTCGTCGTCGTACAAGCGATCGCGATTGCCGTGTTCCTCGTTCGCGGACGTTCGCCGCGCGAGCCCGTCGCGGCTGCGACTGCCCAGTCGCGCACACGAGCGGCGCCGCCGCCGTCAGCTGCGGTTCCCGCGCCGGCCGCTGTTCCGCCGCCAACGGACGCCACCGCGGCTGCGATACGGGCGCGTCCGATCGCAACCGGAGGCCGACTGTTCGTTCGGAGCGATCCGCCAGGCGCCGTCGTGGTCATCGACGGCGTGCGCCGCGGCAGCGCGCCGCTGACAGTCGATGATCTCGGCGCCGGCTCACATCGCGTGCAGCTCAGTACGGCGGGCGCCTCGATCGACCAAAAGGTGACGATCGAGGCCGGGACCACCACCTCGCTCGTCGTGCCGATCCAGAGCGCCGCCGTGGCGTCTGCGTGGGTGAATGTGGGTGCGCCGATCGACGTGCAGATTTTCGAGAACGGCCGCCTGATCGGAACGTCGGCCGATGGTCCGCTGCGACTCCCGGCAGGCACGCACAAGCTGGAGCTGGTGAACGAGTCGCTTGGATATCGCGGCGAGCAGGCGGTCACCGTTCGGGCAGGCGAAATGGCGCGGCTGCGCCCTTCGATTCCCAGCGGCGTCCTGCACGTCAACGCTCAGCCCTGGGCGAACGTCTGGGTGGACGGCGAGCCCGTGGGCGAAACGCCGCTCGCGAACGTCAAGGTATCGGTCGGGCGCCACGAGATAAGGTTCCGTCATCCCTCATTCGGTGAGCAGGTCCGTCAGGTGGTCGTCTCGACCACCGAACCGGCTCGCGTCAGCGTCAACATGAAACCATGAGACTCCAGCGTGTCCTCGCATCGGCGTTGTTTTTCCTGATCGCCTCCGCCCCTCTCGCACGCGCCGCCGACGATGCCGGCACCGCGACACTCACGAATGCGCAGGGCCTGTACGCGCAGGCCGCGTACGAGCAGGCGCTCGCACTGCTCGAGCAGCTCGATCCGAAGACGTCCGCGAGCCTCGCGGAAGGGCAGGCGATCTGGCGCTATCGCGCACTCTGTCTGATTGCGCTCGGCCGATCCGCCGACGCCGAGAGCGCGATTGAGGAGATGGTCCGTGTCGATCCCGGCGCGGACGTGGACGAGGAGCTCCCGCCGCGACTGCAGGGACTGGTCAAGGACGTGCGCGCGCGCGTCGTGCGCGACGTCGTGCGGCAGGGATACGAACGGGGGCGCGATCTGTATGGCCGCTCGGAGCACGCGGCGGCCGCGGCGGAATTCGAGCGCGTCATCGCGCTCCTCGACGACCGCACGCTGTCATTGACGAAGGAGCCGTCGTTCGCCGACGTGCGCCTGCTGGCCGACGGGTTCCTGCGGCTCGCGAAAGCGGCGCCGCCCGCCAACCCGACTGCGCCGATCAGCGGGCCTGGCCCCACGGCGGCGGCGGAACCCGCCGCGTCGTCCGATCCGGCGTTCGTGCCGCCTGTGCCGATCCTGCAGGACATTCCGCCCTTCTCACGCAGTGCGAGCTCCGGCTTCATGGCGCGGAACGAAGGCGACCTCGACGTGGACGTGAGCGCGGACGGGAGGGTCGTGAACGCCAGGATCGTCTCGTCGATCCATCCCGTGTACGATTTGATTCTCGCGGCGGCGGCGAAGACCTGGAGATATGAGCCCGCACGCCGATTTGGCGAGCCGGTGCCCTATACGAAACGCGTGCACGTCGTCTTGCAGGTCAAGTAGGTTGATGCGCGGAGCGTTTCACCGCTTGCCGTAGAACGCAAAGGTCGCGAAGGCCGCGAAGAAATACTGTCTATCTTTGCGTCCTTTGCGGCCTCTGCGTTCGATCGTGCCCTCGACTCTCAGCCGGGCGCCGCGCCTTGTGTATTCACGTACACGGCATACAGCGACTGTCCCGCCGCCATGAACAGCCGATTGCGTTTCGGCCCGCCGAACGCCACGTTGGCGCAGACTTCGGGGAGGCGAATCCGCCCGATCATCTTTCCATCCGGCGAATGCACGGTGACGCCGCTGTAGCCCACATTGCTCCCGGCGTTGCTGCTGCACCACAGGTTCCCGTACACGTCGGCGCGCATGCCGTCCGTGCCGCAGCGCACGCCGTCGATCGTGAAATTGCTGAAGGGATGAACGGCAGCGACGGTGTTCCCGGGGGTCACATCGCCGACCACGATTCCGCCGCGCGCCACGATGTAGACCTTCTTGAAGTCGGGCGAGAACGCGATGCCGTTGGGAACCGAGCCGAGCACCTCTTCGCTGACCACCATGTCGATGCGCCCGCTCGGATCCACGCGATACACGTTTGACGGCAATTCGCGCTTCAGGGCGCCCGCGCCCGCCGGCTGTCCCGCCTTCGCGTTCAGCCGGCCTTGCGGATTGCTCGGTCCGCCCGCCGCGTCGACCATTCCCTCGTACAGCGACCCGCCATATGGCGGATCGCTGAACCAGATGCTGCCGTCCCGATGCACGGCGAGATCGTTCGGCGAATTCAGCCGTTTGCCTTGATACGCATCGGCAATCACCGTGATGGAGCCGTCGTGCTCATAACGCACGACGCGGCGCGCGCCATGCTCGCACGAAAGCTGCCGGCCCTCGAAATCGAACGTGTTGCCGTTGCTGTTGTTCGACGGGTAGCGGAACACGGTCACGCGCCCGTCGTCGTCGAGGTAGCGCAGCTGCCGGTTCGAGGGAATATCGCTCCACACCAGGTATCGGCCCTGACTCGACCACGCGGGTCCTTCTGACCAGTACCCGCCGGTCCACAAGCGCTGAATCGGCGTGTTGCCGAGTCGAAGTGCGTTGAACGACGGATCAATGGTGATGATGTCGGGATCCGGATACGTGACTGGCTGCGCGCCCGGTGTGAAATCGCGCGGCGGACTCGAGACCACCGTCGGCGGATCGGCCCGCGACGGAGCGGACTGCGTTGGTTGGGATTGCGCGCTGGCCAGACGCGGCGCAACGGCCGCGATGCCGGCCGCGCCGAACGTGTGAATGAGAGTGCGACGGGAGATTTGCATAAGTCGACGCTAGCCGTGCTTGCACGGCGTGAATGTGTATGAGCGTGTCGAATTTGCCGCGCAACTACGAATCGCGTGGCGCCGGGTGCAAGGATACACGCCGCCGCCGTAACGTGCCACTTCCAAAATGCGAGATAGAATTCGATCCTGTTGGTTGCTGGGAACGCTTCCGACTAAGAAGTACTCGGCTTCTTCGCGTGCTTTGCGGCCTTTGCGTTCGATCGTGGCGTTCGCTCCAGAGCCCAGAGCCTAGCAGGCTGCTGAAAAACGCAGCCTGAAGGCAAAAGTCTCAAGTTTCAAGTGTCAAGTGTCGAGAATTTTGGCCGATTTCTGCGATTCAGACTTGAGCCTTGTTACTTGAGACTTCAGGTTGCTGGCTTTTTTCAGCAACCTGCTAGAGCCTAGAAAGTCTGTCATGCGGGTCGCTGCGCTCTACGACATTCACGGAAATCTCCCTGCGCTCGAGGCGGTCCTCGAAGAGATTCGCCAATCAGCGGTAGACCATGTCGTGGTCGGGGGCGACGTGGTCCCGGGTCCGATGATGCGCGAAACGCTCGAGTGTCTTCTGGAGCTCGAGGTCCCGGTGCAGTTCATCCAGGGCAATTGCGAGGTGGCGGTGCTCAGGGAGAGAACAGGCACGGAGCCGCCGGACTGGTACCGCACCGTCCCGGAACAGGCGAAAGCGATCGTGCGCTGGCAGGCGCAGCAGCTTCGTCCTGAAGAGGAGCGGTTGTTTGCGAGCTGGCCCGGCACGCTGCGGGTGCAGATTGACGGATTAGGCGAGGTGCTCTTCTGCCATGCGACACCGCGGGACGAAAACGAGTGTTTTACCCGGTTGACGCCCGAAGACCGCCTCTTGCCGGTCTTCGAGGGACTGAACGCCGCTCTCGTTGTCTGCGGTCATACGCACATGCAGTTTGACCGGACGATTGGATCGGTGCGAGTGGTGAATGCCGGCAGCGTGGGCATGCCGTTCGGGGAACCCGGCGCCGATTGGCTTTTACTTGGACCGGATGTGCAGCTGCGTCATACGGCGTACGATCTCACGAACGCGGCGGAGCGGATTCGAGCCACCGACTACCCACAGGCGCAGGATTTTGCCGCGCGTCATGTCCTGCAACCGCCATCAGAGGCGGACATGCTTCAGGTGTTCACCAATTTTTCATTCAAGTGAATGCGCGGGCATGCCGTCTGCAAGGGGCTGATGCGTTGTTCGAGATCGGCAGGAATCGCCAGTGTAGCATCGGAGGCATCGGGCTCTATCCTGTCGCATTGCTCCGGTCGCTCTTTGGGTTCTCCTGTCGGTCGGCAGTGAGTCGAGCATGTTACCGCAGGGCCTCGCTCCCCACGCTCACAGGACCTCCGTGCTGCTTCGGGCTCGTGGCATGGGGGTCTGAGGCGCCTCGAATCGCGCGTCAATGGACCACGACGTCGGGCGTATCCGCCGGCAGGCAGAGTGCCGACATCGTGGCAGCCGTCGCCAGCCCGTCCTTGCGGAACCATTGGACGGATCTCGGCAGTCGCTCGTGAATCTGGCATTGTCGATCGAGTTCAGGTTGCGATCCGAATCGCCGCCGGGGACTTCGGCTTAGAATCGTCGCCGTGCTGTACCGGTTCGGCCCGTTCACGCTGGACGCCGGATCATTCGCGCTCCACCGCGGCGATGTTCCAGTGCCGCTCCCCCCGAAACTCGTTGATCTCCTCCACTATCTCGTGGCCAGGCCGCCGGTCCTTGTTTCGAAGGAGGAACTGTTTCAGTCCCTCTGGCCAGACGTCGTGGTCACCGAGAACGCCTTGACGCAGGCTGTATCGGATCTCCGCCAGGCGCTTGGCGACGATCGCTCCAGGCCGACGTACATCCAGACCGTGGCGAAGCGGGGATATCGCTTCGTGGCGCCGGTTGAGGCCGTTGCCACCGAACCGGCGCCGCCGCGCGCGCGCCCGCGGCGCGAAACCTCCAGCCTCGATGCGTATCGCGCGCTCATGGAAGGACGGCTGCAGCTCGAGTCGCTGGATGCGTCCGACGTCGCCGTTGCCGTCGAGAACTTCAAGCGTGCAATCGATCTCGACCCGAGTGTTCCGGGAGCGTACGTCGGCCTCGCCAATGCGCACTTCTGGAGGTACGAGATGTCGCGTCACCGCGATCATCCGGACGCTTCGCTGCTCTCACTCGCGATCGAGCAGGCCGAATGTGCCGTCACGCTGGATGCGGAGCTCGGAGAGGCCCACGCGACACTGGCCTATCTGCTGGCCGGCGCGAATCGACGTGATGAAGCGCGCGCGGCCGCGCAACGCGCAGTCGCACTCGAACCGGGCTACTGGGCGCACTATTTCCGGCTGGGCAACGCGACGTGGGGCAGCGAGCGGCTGGCGGCGCTTCGACACTGCCTCGACCTCTATCCCGACTTTCCGTTTGCGTATTTTCAAATGGCGATGGTCTACGTGGCGCGCAACGCCCTCGAGCTGGCCGCGCAGGCGCTGCGCCAGGGGAGCGCCATACAAGAGGGCCGCCCGGATGTGCGCAAGCGTTTTCCGGCAAATGGCCTTCATTGGATGCGCGGGCTCATCTGTCTGCGCCGCGGCGATACACGCGGCGCCGTCGCCGAGTTCGGCTGCGAGATCGATTCGGGCCGACATCAGCTGTACGGCACCGAGTACGCCATTGCCGCGATCAACGCGCACGGGTTTGCGTTGCTGCACGACGGCGAGCCGGTACTCGCCCGCGAGATGTTTCAACGCGCACTGGAGCTCTCCGACGATCAGACCCGGGCCCGGCTCGGCCTGGCACAGGCGCTGCGAGACTTGAACGCGGCTGACGACGCCAATCGAGAGCTGACGCGTGTCCACGGCCAGATTGCCGATTTCGAGCGCGCCCACCGCACCGTGGACGGGGCGATTGTGCGCGCCGGCGAGCTCGTGGTCGTGGGTCAGTTCGAGGAGGCGCTCCAGACGCTGTCGCGCCTGCTCGCCGACGAGCCGCCGGGATCTGCAGGCTGGTCCATCCCGATCGAGCCGCTCTTCGCGCCGCTGAGACACCTGCCGGGGTTCGAGACGCTTCTCGCGACCCTGGCCACACGCGCGCGATAGCCAACCGATCAACGCAGAACTCGCGGAACCCGCAGAGAAAACCGGCTTGTTCTGCGAGTTCTGCGGTTTCTGCGTTGAATGTCGTGCGATCAAACTCCTAATTCCTAAATCCTGATTCTAAACACGTGGAGCACGATGAGCGTCACGGGCCACAAGGCGAACGCCGCGAGAGCCAGCCGCCGCGGGCGCGGGATCGCCAGCGGCGACACCATCGCGGCGCCGACGACGACGAACAGCGTGGCCACGAGCCAGGGCAGTGTCGCCGCGAGCAGATAAGTCGCCCAGATCGATGCGGCGACGGGCGCCGGCACGCCGACAAAGCCCGCATCGTGTTCTTCCGCGTTGTAAACGCTCAAACGCGTCGCCATCGCGAGCACGTAGGCGCAGGCGGCGATCCACCAGACCGATGTGACGATCGCGCCCGCTGGCGGCGCCAGCATCGCGAACACCACAACCGGCGCGACGCCGAAGCTGACGATGTCGATCAGGCTGTCGAGCTCGCGCCCGACGCGACGCTGCCGCTCCGAGCGAGTGAAACAGCGCGCGAAACGGCCGTCAAACGTGTCGGCGAGCGCGGCGATTGCCAGCAGCGCACCGGCCGGCGCCGCGCCGCGGGCGCCGCCGGCAGCCGCCATCGCACCGACCGCCGCCGCGAGCGAGGTGTAGGTGAGCAGGTTGCTCGGATGAACGTCCTGAATCGCCGCTCGCATGGTCAGTTGAAAATCGTGTGCAGGCGCCACCACGTGTTGACGATGCGCGGCAGGAACGCCTGCGCCTTGACGCGATTGATCATCGTGTAGAAGGCGAGGCGATTGATGAGGAGATCGGCAAGCGCGGCGCGGAATGCCGCCTGCCACAGGCCGGCGTCGATCGACGCGCCCGTCGCCCGGGCGAGCGCGGCGCGGTGACGTTCGACCCATCGAACCGCGTCTGTCTCGGCCACCTCCGGCGACAGCACGAAGCAAAGGAGCTCGGCAAGATCGGACTGTGGGATGCCAAAGGTGGCAAGCTCCCAATCGTAGGCACAGAGCTCGATGTTGCGCGTGTTGAAGTCGTTGTGAATGAGCGTATGCGGCGACCTGTCGACGATCGACGACCAGTCGCCGATCGACTCGATGAGCTGTCGCTGGATGGACACGATCGCGGGCGTGGTCCACTGAGCAAGGTAAGGTTCGGCGTGACGACCAAGGACGCGCCACAACGGTGTCATCTCCAGGGTTGTGGCGCGCGAGGGCACGTGTCCGATCCAGGGGCGCTGCAAGAGCTCGGCGTCACGTCCGTACCACGCCGCGTGAAGGTCCGCCAGTCCGGCAATCGCCGTGTCGATGTGCAGCGGCGACCACGCGCCGGCATCGTCGCTGCTGTCGATCAGTACCACGTCGTCGAGCCGCGCGAGCGCGAGTCCCCACTCCCGTTTCTCGTCGTCGCGCCACGTGCCGTAGCACACAGGCAGATGTGAACGCGGCAGACCGCCCATCTCTTCGTAAATCGCGGGCTCTCGCAGGTGTCCGCCTCGGATCGGCAGGCGGTTTCCGTAGTCGGCGAGGGCTCTGCCAAGTGCGGGATCGCAGATGCCGCCGACCGTCTCGGCCACTTCGAGGACCTCGCAATCGGCCGGCTTGGCTTTGACGATGAGCGCGAGCGTTTCCCGCCGGTGCCGCCGCTCGACGGTGACCGCGTACTCGAAGAGTCCCGTGCGGCGCTTGTGTCGCCACGACGTCAGCTCGCCGATGATGCTGTGATCGGATCGGTTCGACACGAGGCGGTGTTGCCGGACGCAGAGACACGGATCGTCAAAGTATTTGCGGAGCAGCCCTTCGACGAACGCAGGATTCTCGTGACACGCCGGTGACGTGAGCCATCGAGCTCGCGACCCCCGGTGTCGAGGGGCCGGGAGGACGCCCTGCTCGATGTAGCAGTCGAAATAGCGCTCGAGCGCATCGGCGTCGAGCCGCGGGCAGTCGAGTCCGGCGTCGGCCTCGGCCTGGTGCGTCCACGCCGCGCTCGACCGGCTCTTCCGCGATTCCTGATACAGCTCCGCTGTCGTTGAGCCGTTTGCGTGCTGTCGCAGGAAGAAACTGCGCAAGGCATGCAACGGATGATCGGGCGAGATCGCCTCGCGCGCCAGGTTCTCGCTCCAGGCTGCGTACGGCAGCAGCACGACCCGATAGCCGAACAGATTCATCCACAAGATGCACTCGCGCCAATGTCGCGCGCGGAGGCTCGCATAGTGAAACGTCGCCGTCGAACCGGCGGCGCGCGTCGACAGCCGGACGATCGCGCGTGCCACGTGGTCCACCGCCGGCGCGTCGATCAGCCAATCGAGATCAGGGGCTGCGGCCATGTGGATGCAGCCCTCGAGCATCGACGCCAGGAGATCGTCCGGGTTCGAGATCCCCGATCGAGAGTCGCCGGCGAGAAGCGACGGCCGGTGGATCGAGGTCGGCAGCCCGCGACGGCTCGCCTGCCGCACGAGCGATTCGGCAACGCATTTGGTCTGGGCGTACCCGAGCGGTAGGCGATCGACGAACGGCTGCATGTCATCCTGTTCACGCACGGACGAGGGACCGCCGGTCGCGTAGCAGACCGAGAGGCTCGACACGAAATGAAACGCGGCCGGCCGCGCCTCGCACGCCAGGCGAAGCAGCTCGCGCGTGCCGATGACGTTGACGTCACGCAGCGCACGGTAGGGCCGCACCCAATCGACGTCGGCGCCCGCGTGATAGATGGCGTCTACATCCTCGGCGAGCCGCGCGTACTCGCAGGACGACAAGCCAAGCCGCGGGACGGCAAGATCAGCGTTGACGACATCGATGCGATTCGCGAACGATGCAGACCAGAGACCGTACCGCTGCAGGTTGCGGTGGACGCGGGACGCACTCTCCCCTTCGCCGGCCCTGACCAGACAACAGACATCGACGGCGGTTTCGGTCATGAGCGTGTGGACGAGATGCGCGCCCAGGAATCCGGTCGCGCCGGTCACCAGCACGCGGCCGGGAGGGTTGCGCGGCGTGAGTGCGATCGCCGGCCGAATATCGTCGGGCAGCACGCTGTCCTGGGACATCAAGGCTCCGTCATCACCCGCTTCCAGTCCGCGGAGCGCCCGAGTCAGGGATTCGACGTCGGGATGATCGACGAGCAGCCACTCCGGCAGCGGCCGCTCGAACGCGTCTTCGAGCGCGGCGGTCAGCTCGACCGATGCCAGCGAATCGAGCGCGTACAGCGAGAGCGGCTTGCGTGGGTCGATCTCCGCTGCGTCAACGCGGAGGAAGTCGGCCACGATGGCCAGGACCCGGTCGTGCATGGCGTTCAGTGAAGATTCAGCGATCGCCGGCATGGGCCTCCCGCCACTCGACCAGGATCGGCAACCGGCGATCCTTCGCCTGTTCGGCGCACGCGGACCGCCGAAGCTTGCCGCTCGTCGTCCTGGGTATCGCACCGCACGCGACCAGGAGAACCGCGTGGAGCGACACGCCGTGGATTTCGGCAACGGCGGCGCGGACAGCGGCGACAAGGGCCGATCCGGCGCCGGCCACATCGATCTTGCGGGGATCGATTTCGGCCGCGATGCCGACGAGATCCCCGGAGGTCCCGCGATCGATCGCGAACGCGGCGACCGCGCCAGTCATCAACGTCTGGTGCTGAGCGGCAACGGTGCGTTCCAGATCCTGCGGATAATGCTTGACGCCTCGGACGATGAGGACGTCTTTGAGGCGCCCGGTGACGTACAGCTCGCCGTCACACATGAAGCCGAGGTCGCCGGTGCGCAGGAACGGGCCCTGGCCGTCCACGGCGTGCGCCCCGAACGTGCACGTGTTTTCTTGCGCTCGCTTCCAATACCCGCGTGCCACGCTCGGGCCGGCGACCCAGATCTCCCCTGTCTCACCAGAGACACAAGTCTGCGCGCTCGTCGGATCGACGATGAGGACCCGCGTGCCGAACGAGGGCCGGCCGCACGAGACCGTGTCGGGAGTCTCACGTGCGGCGCGCGCCGGATGCCAACGACCGCTCGTGACGAGGAGCGTCGACTCCGCCAGACCGAAAGAGGGACGGAAGGAGGATGGCCGAAATCCGCAGCCGGCAAATGTCCGCGCAAACGCGTCGAGCGTCTCGCGCCGGACCGGTTCGGCGCCGTTGTAGGCGGCGCGCCATGCACTCAGATCGAGCGTGTCGCGATCGGCTTTGGCGATCCGGCGCACGCACAGGTCGTAGGCAAAATTCGGCGCGCCGCTTCGGGTCGCGCGGTAGCGCGAGATGGCGAGGAGCCAGCGCGCCGGGCGTTGCAGAAACGCGGCCGGCGACATCAGATACGCCGGGCATCCGCTGTATAACGGCTGCAGGATTCCTTCGATCAGCCCCATGTCGTGGACGACCGGCAGCCACGACACCGACACCGTTGATGCGTCCGTCTCCGCCAGGTGGAACGCGTACGCGAGGTTGTGCAGCAGGTTCCCGTGAGTCACCATCACGCCTTTTGGAATCGCTGTCGATCCCGACGTGTACTGCAGGAACGCGATGGTCCTTCGACCCACCCCGGGATCCCGCCATGCCGCCCCGCTGTCAACGATGTCGTCGCTCGCAATCACTTCGAGATCCGGCGCCCAAGACAGTCGCCTGGCCGTCTCGCTCGTCGTCAGCACGGCCGACGGTTCCGCGTCCGCGCAGATTGCGGCAAGCCGCGCGAGCCGTTCGGAGCCCGAACGGGACACCGATCGGCCGCCACCGGGCGGAAACGCCGGCACGGCCACCACATTCGCAAACAGACAGGCGAAGAACGCGCCGACGAAGTCGAGTCCCGGCGGATACAGCAGCAGCACGCGCGAGCCGGGTCGCATCCGCGACTGGAGACATGCCGCAATCGCCCGGGCGCGGCGTTCCAGCTCTGCGTACGTGACCGATGCACCAGGCCGCTCGCCATCCTCGAGGAACGTATATGCGCAGTCCGCCGGCTGCGCAGCCGCCCGAAAGCGCAGGAGCTCGACAAGCGATGCGCCCACGAACGCCGTGCCACGCGCGCCGTCTCGCGACGCCGCGTCGGCCCGCGCATGCGGCGCGTCAGCCGGCCAATGCGGTTCTGGGCATTCCGGAAGCGCTTGTTGATTCGACATGATGAACACCGGACCGATGCCAGCAGATGAACAGGTCTCTCACGCTCTCCTTGTGCTCGCGCAGCCGCTCGAGGCGCCAGCCGGACGTATCGATGGCCGGCATGACGTGGACGTGGACCGTGCCCGGCCGCGCATCGAAGCCGAGACCCGGATCGATGTCCCGCGGGATCTGGAAGTAGAGCGGGACGATCGGCGCCTTCAAGCTGGTCGCCAGGTGAAAGGCGCCCTTGTTGAAGGGACCAATCTCCCCCGTCGTGATGCGTCCCCCCTCCGGACTCAGATAGACCGATTCGCCGGTCCGTCGCAGGATGCGATTCGCGCGCTGGAACCTCCGGACCCGCTCGACGTGCTGTGACTGCGGCACCGTGAAAAACGTGCCCATCAGGTACGCGATGATGCCGAGCGGCACGTATTTCCTGACAAATCCCGACAGGAAGAACCGCGTATTCGGCAACGCCAGCGCGACCAGGACGAACAGGTCGAGCGTCGACGTGTGATTCGACACGTAGATCGTCTGCGTTCGTGGGAACGGCCGGTCCTGATGGACGACGACGCGAATGCCCCACAATCGAAGCACCAGTCGCGCGACGCGCGCGGCAACGGCTGCGTAAAGCCGCCGCGCGCGGAACAGTGTGACGATGGCGACGGGGATGAGGGCGAGCGCGGCGATCGAGACCGTGATCCCGCTCGCCAGCACCAGGGCGATGACACGTGCGCGCATATTCATACCTTTCGGCAGACGACGGTCTGCATGGCGAGATTGCGATGCTCGAGAAACGGGAGAACCGGCAGCAGCAGCAGTTGACCCGCGAAGTACGCGTAGATCGCCTTCTGCATGTTCAGCCCCCTTCCTTTCAGCAGTCGAAACGCGGCTCCGCAGAACAGATAGAAGTACGGTGGGAACGCGCCGTAAGGCAGGTGGTCGAGCACCTCGAACCCCGACCGCTCCATGGTCTTCAGGAGCATCGCCCGGTCGTAGAGCGCGGTGTGCTGCGGTGCCTGCAGTCCGGGCCAGCGATCGCGGAACAGGCGGAACGTGACGCTGTCGAGGCTCGGCACTTCGACAATCAGCCGCCCCTCCGGCGCAAGGCTCGCACGGGCGTGCGCCAGCGAGCGCATCGGGTCGTAGTCGTGCTCGAGGAAGTGCCACATGGTGATGAGGGTGAATCGCTCGCGTTCGAACGGCTGGTCGTAAAACAACCCGCAATGGAACTCGACGTCCCGGAGCGCTGGACGATCTGCGAGGTCCATGAAGTCGACGCCGACCACCGCGCTGCCATGCTGCGCGCGCACCCGCGAGAGGAACGTGCCCGCGCCGCAGCCCACATCGAGCACCGTCGACGAGGGTGCCAGCCGCAGATAGCGATCGACGATCCGAAGCTTGTCGCGATCGAGCGACTGGATGGCGCGCCGGAACAGCGGCGCCAGCCATCCCCAGTCACCTGGCTGCCTGTGTGCGATGTACTCCGACTCGTAATAAGTCTTCACAGTCTCGAGCGTCAGCCGCGGGGACTGGTACACGAGGCTGCAATCGCGGCACCGCACGAACGTGAAGCGGCCAGGACGTCCGGTGAGGTCGTCTTCGGCCGTCAGGAGCGGAG
>QHWF01000023.1 GCA_003222455.1 Acidobacteriota bacterium | reverse complement strand
GCCGCACTTCGAGAGCAGGTTCCCGCGCGAACGCGATCAGTTCATTTCTGCGGCGGCGACCAACTGGGCAACGATGGCGCTCTCGCTTGCGATCATTGGTGCTGTTACTGTACACGGAACTGCAGCGCCTCGGCGACGTGCTCCGCGCGGATCCGATCGTCGGCCGCCAGATCCGCGATGGTGCGCGCCACCTTCCGTACCCGATCGAAGCCGCGGGCGCTGAGCGCCATCCGGCGGATCGCCGTGTCCAGCAGCCGCATCCCGGCGGCGTCGATCGCGCAGTGCGTGGCCGTGAGCCGCGGCGTGAGCTCGGAGTTCGTCCGAATCGAGTCGCCCGCGTATCGATCCTGCTGCCGCGCGCGCGCCGCGACCACGCGGAGCCCGACGGAGGCGGACGGTTCGCCGCCGCCGTGTCCAGCGAGGGCATCGGGCGGCAACGCCGGCACCTCCACAGTGAGATCGAGCCGATCCCGCATCGGTCCCGACAACCGGGACCGGTAGCGCTCCACCTGCGGCGGCGTGCATCGGCAGGCGCGCATCGGATCGCCGGCAAACCCGCACGGACAGGGGTTCATCGCCCCCACGAGCATGAAACGCGCGGGAAAGACCACGGTCCGCGCGGCGCGCGCCACGACGACACACCCTTCCTCGAGCGGCTGGCGCAGCACTTCGAGCACGTGCCGGCCGAATTCCAGCATCTCGTCCAGAAACAGCACGCCGTGATGGGCCAGGCTCACCTCGCCCGGCCGCGGCTGCGACCCGCCGCCGGCGAGCGCGGCGTTCGAAATGGTGTGATGCGGTGCGCGAAACGGCCGATCGACGAGCAGGCCGGCGCCCGCCGGCAGCAGCCCGGCGACCGAGTGCACGGCCGTGACTTCGAGGGCGTCGTCGAACGTCAGTGGCGGCAGGATCGCCGCCAGCCGTCGCGCCATCATCGTCTTGCCGGAACCCGGAGGACCCACCAGCAGCAGGTTGTGGCCGCCAGCCGCCGCGATTTCCAGCGCCCGCCGTGCCAGCAGCTGCCCGCGCACATCAGCGAGGTCGAGGGCCCCCGTCCGCCGAATCGGAGGCGGCGGCGCTGGCGGTGCCTGAACGGTTGACGGATCGTTCAGAACCCGGACGGCGTCGGCAAGCGAGGAGACCGGCAGCACATCGAGGCCCGAAACGATGGCCGCCTCGCAAGCATTCGCCGCCGGCAGCAGGATTCCGCAGGCACCATCGCGCCGGGCGCCCGCGGCGATCGGAAGGGTTCCCCGCACGGGGTGAATCGATCCGTCCAGCGACAGCTCTCCGAGCAGGACCACGTCGGCAATGTGCCGGCGCTCGACGACCCCGGACGCGGCAAGAATGCCAAGCGCAATTGGCAGGTCGAACGAGGCGCCGGCCTTGCGAACGCCGGCCGGGGCAAGGTTCACCGTAATCCTGTGCGGCGGAAACTCGAAGCCCGAATTCCGGATGGCGCTCCTGACGCGGTCGCGGCTTTCGCGCACGCTCGCGTCGGGCAGGCCCACCATCACGAAGTTCGGAAACCCGTACGAGACGTCGACTTCCACGTGCACCGGGCAGGCGTCGACACCGAAAACAGCAGCCGTCCGCAGGCAGGCCAGCACGATGTTGCCCGACGTGCAAACCGCGATGCATCGACGGTTCATGAGTATTTTCAATGGTTTAGCGCCAAACGAGTGCCTGGAGATCGCAGTTTCTGCCTTCATGGCGCTGCGCACGGCTGCCGAAATTTTCATGAACTAACCATCGACTCAGACCAACTCATGCGTTATCCTTTACACATCCGCCTCACAACCTATTTCATCCAATTTTGCAAGCGGGAGCGATCCATGCTCGATGCGTTGAAGAACCTCACCAGCAGCAAGGGCAAGCACGCGCAGAAACAGAGCGACGATCTGGAGAGCCTGATTGCCACCGCGCGCGAAGAGCGCAGCGCCCTGAGCACGATGCTCACCACGCTGAACAGTCGCGCGACGAAATTGGCGCCGCTCGGCAAGGCGCTCGACGACGTCACCGGGCGGGCTGCCGTAATCAGCAGCACGCTTGACGAGATCGTGACGCGACTGGCCGCGCTCGACAAGCAGACCCGGCGGCTGGACGAAGTGGACAAACGGATTTGCGCGCTCGAGGAAACGGCGCGTCAGGCGGAGCAGACCACGCAGAAAGCGATCGGTCCCGACGGCGAGCTTCACAAGTATCGCGAAGGCGTGCAGCACCTCTCGTCGCAGGCGCTGCAGACGCAGGCGGCGCTCGACACGCTGAAGAAAGAGCGGGCCACTCTCGACGAGATCCGCGCCCAGATGCGCGATGTCGATGGTGAGGCGAAGCAGTCGCTGGCCCAGTCCGGCGCGCTGAAGGCGGAGCTCGACCAGGTTCGGTCGATGGCCACGACGCTCACACAGGACTGTGTGAAGTCGCGCGACACGGCGCGCGAAGCGCGCGACGACGCGAACGCGGCGGTGGCCGCGGTGAAGGACATCGAGAGCAAGCTGGTGCCACTGGCGCGGCTGCACGAATTGAGCGAGAGCACGGAAGAGCGGCTGACCACCTTGAACGCCCTCGCCGAGCACGTATCCCACAAGGCCAAGGCGCTCGAGACCCAGCAGCAGGCGGTGGAACATGCGGTCGTGCAGGCGAACCGCGTGAACGAGATGGTCTGGTCGATGGACGTGCAGATCGGCAAGCTGGGCGAGGGGATGAAGGAGATCGCGAAAGCCGAGGAAACGATTCAGCGCACCGAAAAGCTCACCGAAGAGGCGAATGCCCAGTTCGAATCGGCGTCGAGGCTGCGCCAGGACGCCGAACGCGAGACGTCGAGACTGACGAGAGACGCCGCCGGTCTGCTCGACAGCGTCCGCGGACAAGCCGATTCACTCGCGGTGCGAAAAAAGGAGCTGGACACGTGCGACGCGCGCGTCCGCGCGCTGCAGGGCTCGGTGATCGACGCCGAAGCCCGCATGACCGCGCTCACCGCCCGGGACAAGAACATCGTCGAGCTCTCGCACAAGACGGACAGCCTGGCGAAACGGTTCGAGACCCTGTTCGCCCAGGCGGACGACCTGACGAAGAAACAGCTGGCTCTCGATGCGCTGCATGAGCGCCTCGGCCAGGTGGACGACCTGATGAAACGCACCTCCACGCAGATGGAGTCGATGCGCCAGAGCCGGCAGGATCTCGACGTCCTCCGCAAGGAAATTCAGGCGTTCCACGCCGCGCACGCAGGCATTGCGAAGCTCGCCGACAGACTGGGCGGCGATCGTCTCGGCCTCGAAGCCTTCGGCGAGCGGATGGCGGCGTTCGCCGCGCGGGCTCCGGAGCTCGAGGCGAAGATGGACGCGATCCTCGGCAAGATGAAGCTGCTCGAGATGGGGACGCAGAGGGCGACGCGGCTGCAGGAGACCGTCGGAGAGCTCGACGCGCAGATTTCACGCGTCAGCGCGCGGCTGCCGTTTGTCGAGAATCTGGAGGGCCGCCTGAACGGATTGAACACGTTGAGCCGTGACGTCGATCAGAAGCTCGACGCGCAACTGACCCGGCGTGCCGAGCTCGAAGCGATGCGCGGCGCGTGCGACGGGCTCGCGGCGCAGATCATCGACACCCAGCAGAAGCTCGAAGCCATTTGCGCACATGAGAGCGCCCTGCTGCCGCTGGTGGACGATGTCAGGAAACTGCAGGTGGAAATTACGGACGCGCAAGCACGGATCGATGACGCCCGCTTCAGCGCGGCCGCGGTGGTCGAACAGGAGAAGCGCTATGTCGACCTCGTCGCGGCAAGCCGCGCCGTGGCCGCCGACGTGGCAGAGCGCACGCGGCAGATGCAGGGGCTCGCGGAGGAGCTCGCACGCGCCGCGACCATCAAGGACGAAATGCTCGCCGACCTCGAACGCGTCCACAGCCGCCAGCGCGAAGCGGTCGGACAAATCCAGACATCCGACGATCAGCTCGTGCGCGCCGAGCAGATGTTCAAGCAGCTCGAATCGCGCCGGTCGCAACTGCTGTTCGCCGAGAAGAAGATGGCGGCGCTCGAAACGCGGCTGGCCGAAATCAAGCAGATCGCGACGGAGCTCGACAAGCACCTGGCGGCCATCGCCGGACGCGAGCAGCTGATCACGGCCGTGCGGGCGGAGGTCGAAACGGTGCACCAGATCAGCGCCCGCAGCAAGGCCGATCTGACGCACGTGGTCGAGCATCGCGGCGAAGTGACCGCGCTCAAAGCCAGCGTCGACGACCTGCTGTCACGCATCGCGGAAACCAACGAGCGGATGGCGATTATCGACTCGCGCCGCAAGCTCGTGGACGAGGTGCAGACGAAAGCCAACACGGTGGTCCATCTGCTCGACGACATGCACGTCAATCTCGAGTCGCTGAGCGAGCAGAAGGCGGTGGTCGATCATGTAGCGGAGAAGGTGGCGCAGCTGGAGTTCATGCTGCAGGAGGCCCGCAATACCCTGCGGACGCTCCAGCACGAGCGCGAGCTTGCCGAACGGATCGAGCTCGGCATCAAGCAGCTGCGCTCGCGCAACCTGGAGCGTTATGTGCCACCCGACGCGGCGACGGCCTGACTCAACTCTCAACTCTCAACTCTCAAGTCTCAACTCTCAAAGCTCAACTCTCAACGGCCGCACCCGCCGGATCCTTGAGAGTTGAGACTTGAGAGTTGAAAGTTGATCTCCACGGTCTGTCCTTCGATCAACGTGACGCGTTTCGCGGAGCGTGCGAGCGCATTCAGCACATCCGGATCGTGCCACTCGTGGTCCTCGCGCACACGATCCGCGACCGTGACGAAATAGTCGCCGGCCGGCAGCCCTCGGATGTCGAAGGCGCCGTCGCGCGCCGACCGTGCCGTCGCCAGGAAACGTGAATCGTCACCCCATTTGTCGGCGTCAACCGCGAACGCAATCGCCGCGCAGCCGCGAACGCCGTCTTTCACATCGAGTGGGATTGGCGGCATTCCAGGCCGGCGGGCGCCGAATGTGGTGGTGACGTATCCAGCCTTTTTCGCGGACAGCGTCACCCGGCCGATCGGCACGTTCAGCACGACGAAGCGACCGTCGGTATCGGTGAAGACAGGCGGAATTGTGTGTCTGCACGCGGCGGCGGGACAGGACCGGATGGACCGATGGATCCGGTCGGCGCAACAGGGCCGGACCCATTGATTGTGACGCGTGCCTTGCGGATCACCTCGCCGGTATCAGCGGCGACGACGCGTCCGCTGATGATTCCGGTTGGCTCTGATTCAAGGGGACGGGAGTCGCGGACGGGCGCCTGCGCGAAGCCGGCCACGGCGAAGGCAAGCACGATCGTGGAGACGAGGCGCTCCATTGCTAGAACTGACGCCACTCTGAAACGCAAAGGCCGCGAAGGCCGCAAAGAGATACTATCTTTTCTTTGCGTCCTTTGCGGCCTCTGCGTTCGATTGTGACGTTCCCTACAGCCGTTCGAGCGTGTTAGTTCGTCAGCCGATACACCGTGAGCCGCTGACCGCTTGTCACGTGATTGCCTGGAAGCCTCGGATTCCATGACTTGATCGAGGCCACGGTGGTCCTGAACAATTTCGCAATCGACGTGAGAGTGTCGCCTGGCTTGACCTCGTACGTCGTCTTGATGCGAGGCGACGTGGCGGCGGCCTCGGCGAGCTGACCCGACTGCGCAACCGTTGTACGGGAGTCGGCAACCGGCACGGTCCGATCGGTCCGCGCGGCCATCAACACCGTCGCTTCATGCGGCACGATCAGTTTCTGACCGGCTGCGACATGCGCCGTCGCCGGAATATCGTTGGCTTCGGCGAGATCGGCCCGGCCGACGCGCAGCTTCCGCGCGATCAACGCGAGCGTTTCTCCGCGCTTCACGGTGTAGTAGGTCAACGATGCCAGATCCGCTGCAGGAGCGCCGGCAAGCTTCGCCAGTACGATGTCGCCGGTTCCAGATGGGACTTTCAGCTGGTAATCGATGTACTTGACGGGTGTCGTCCAGCGTCGCAGTTCCGGATTGAGCGCCTGAATCTCGTCGATGCTCCGATCGGTCCATTCGGCAACGCGACGGAGATCGACCGCCCGCGGTAGAGCAACTTTGTCGTAGGTGTGTGGCGATTCGGTCTCGAAATCGAACCCATACTGCGCAGGGTTCCGTGCGATGACGATGGCGGCGAGAATCATCGGCACGTATTCGCGCGTTTCGCGGGGCAGGATCTTCGGCTTCTCGGCAAGCGCCCAGAAGTCGTCCTTCCCGGATTTGCTCATTGCGCGCTGCAGCCGGCCCGGGCCGCCGTTGTACGATGCGAGCGCCAGGTGCCAGTCGCCGTTGAACAGCTTCGAAAGGGTTTTCAGGTATTTCGCTGCCGCGACCGTCGCCTTTTCAGGATCGGATCGCTCGTCGATGTACCAGTCCCGCCGCAAGCCGTTCTCAGCCGCGGTGCCAGCCATGAACTGCCACACGCCTTTCGCGCTCACGCGCGACAGCGCGTTGGGCTTGAACGCGCTCTCGACGAGCGGCACATACGCGAGGTCGAGCGGCAACCCTTCCGCTCGGAACACGTTCTGAATCATCGGCAGGTACTTGCTGCCGCGCTTCATGCCCTCTTCGATGAAATCGTGAAGCCGGCCCTGAAACATCTCGATGTACGCCAGGACGCGCTGATTGAGCGGGATCGACACGTCGTGGCTGACGTTCAGCAGGTCCGCCGCCACGACGTCCTTCAATGCCGGCCTCGCGGCCGGCGTCCCGAACGTCGTCGAGACGGACAGGAGCTCGTCAATTGAGGCAGGCTCGTACTTCTTTTCGGTAAATCCGTCGCCTGCAGCAAGCGCTCGCACTTCATAAGTGCTGATGCGATCCACCAGTCGATCGAAATGCTCGCGGATGCGCGGCTCCGTCCGGGCGCCGTACGGAGATTCGAGCAGGACGTCGACTGCGCGATTGAATTCCGCCTTCGCCCTGTCGACGTGCCCCTGCTCCAGTTCCTTCTGGCCCGCCTGGAAGTGGCGTTCCGAGGTCGCAATCAACGTTATGACTGGATCGTCGACCGCTGCCGGCGGGACGTGCTGCGCAACGGCGGGTGAAGGCTGCGCCGATGTTGACGCGACGACGGGAGGGGAGCTTGGCGTGACGACCGGCGCGTGCGTTTTCAAGCCCGAGCCGCAGGCCGCAACAAAAGGTAGTACCGCGATCAGAATCCGCCGCCAGCGTTGAACGTTCAGCATTCTGGGCGCTCCGCGATCGAAGGGCAGCGGCCGCTTCGTCGTAAGACGCCCCCACCATGCGGGTGCGGGGGCTCCGGTGAACGACACGCGGGTGGGCTGGGGTGCCCCCGCTCTTATGGCCGGGTCAGGATAACACCTGTGCTGTGCCTGGTCAACAATAAGTCGAACAGGCTCATCAGTTACAGAAGCGTCAGCCCCGCCACGGCGTGACGGTAAAGATACGGTGTTGTTCCCCAAGATCACGGGCGGCCGGCGTGACGATGGCCCGCTCCGACACAATGAGCTTGCGACCGCCTTGAATAGCGCGCCGGACGTCTTCCTCACAAACAAAATCCAAAGGGGTCTGACCGAACTCCGGCGGAAGTCGGCTATCGGTCCGACTGAAGTCCGATTTGATTCCGATATCGGTCCGCGCGACCTGCGACTGCACTCCGACTTCGGTCCGATGGTGGTCGGAGCGAGATTCGGCATCTGACCAAGTCCGGAAGCCTCGAGACGACAAGAACTGGTCGATCCGCCGAGAAAGGGCCGCGGCCTCGATTCCCATTGGAGCGGGCGGACGTTCGGGCGCCGACGGCAAGTCGTACGGCCGCCGAGGGTCCACGTTCGCTCTGGCACTGAGATCGTTGACTGCAGAACTGTTGCCAGGTCGATCCCACCGGCTCACGATCGGCGTCATTTCGTATGCCAGCCGCTTGATGTTCAGGAGATGACGCGGGGAGATGTTGTCGGACGTGATGTTGCCCCCGTACCCGCCGCACCCCAGCGTCATCGCCGGATCCAATCCTGTCGAGAGACCGACAGATCCGTGAGTGGTGGGGGAGTTGACCACAATCCGAAAGGCCGGTTTTTTGAGGCCGAACTCGAGGATCACCCGGTCGTCCTGCGAATGGATCGACATGGTGTGCCCCATCCCGCCGTACCGCAGGATCTGCTTGCAGCGTTCGCAGCCCTCGCGCCAGTCCTTCACGACGTAATAAGAGAGGACGGGACAGAGCTTCTCAATCGACAAGGGATAATCGCGCCCGACGCCCTCGAGCGGCGCTATCAGCACGGTCGTCTCGGCGGGTACCGAGAGTCCACATTTCATCGCGATAATAGTCGCCGCCTTACCCACTAGTTCCGGATTTGGCAACCGCTGCGGCGTGACGAGCGCGCGCCCCACGGCATCCGTCTCGCCCTTGTTCATGAAGTAGGCGCCCTGCGCTTGAAACTCGCGTTTCACCTCCTCGGCAACGGCCTCGTCGACGACGACCGAGTTCTCGGCCGAGCACAGGACGCCGTTGTCGAACGTTTTGCCGGTAATCACGTCGTGAACGGCCTTTTTCACGTTGGCGGTGCGTTCGATGTACGCCGGCGCGTTGCCCGGACCGACGCCGTACGCAGGCTTGCCGGCACTGTATGCCGCACGTACCAGGCCCATGCCGCCAGTAGCCAGGATCACCGCCACGTCGCGCTGCTTCATGAGCTCCTGCGTGCCCTCGATCGTGACCGTGGTCATCCAGCTGATCGCGCCAGCTGGGGCGCCCGCACGGCCGGCGGCTTCGGCCATCACTTCAGCGACTCGGGTGATGCACTTGACCGCCGCCGGATGCGGGCTGAGCACGATGGCGCAGCGCGCCTTGAGGGCAATGAGGATCTTGTAGATGGCTGTCGATGTCGGATTCGTCGATGGGACGATGGCCGCCACGACGCCGAACGGTTCGGCGATTTCGATGACGCGCCGATCCTCGTAGCGAGCGATGACGCCGACGGTCTTCATCGGCCGGATGAACCGATAGACCTTCTGTGAGCTGAACAGGTTCTTCTGAACCTTGTCTTCGACGACGCCGTATCCGGTTTCTTCGACGGCGAGGCGCGCCAGCGCCTCGGCCTGTGAAGTGGCCGCCGCGGCCATCGCATCGACGATCGCGTCGATCCGCTCCTGATTGAGCTCGGCGAGCTCGAGCCAGGCCTGCTTGGCCCGGCGGGCGAGTGCGCGCGCTTCGGCGATGGACGCGAGATCGCGATCGGATTGGGGCGGACCCATAGAATTTGGAATTGGGAATTCGGAATGAGCAATCAGGAATTCGGGATCGGCTCACGCATTCCAAATTCCAAATTCCCAATTCGGTGTGCGGGCGGGGAATCACGTGCACTGAGACGAGCTCGCCGACACGCCGCGCCGCCGCCGCGCCGGCATCGGTTGCGGCTTTCACGGCGCCGACATCGCCACGAACCATCACGGTCACGTACCCGGCGCCGATGTATTCCTTCCCGAGCAGGGTGACATTCGCCGCCTTGACCATCGCGTCCGCCGCCTCGATCGATCCAATCAGGCCGCGGGTTTCGACCAGGCCCAGCGCTTCGCTTCCTGCGTTCGCCATTTTTCGCGGAACTCTAACAGATTGCGACACATGCGGCAACTGAACTAACATCCGTCGCGGATGCCATGACTCTCCGCACTTCGATTGCCACGCGACCACGACGATCAACGCTGCTTATGACCCCTATGATTCTCCGCCGCTGGTCGGGGGACGACGATCAACGCAGAGCTCACGGAGATCGCAGAAAGGGAACGTTTTTGTTCTGCGTGTTCCGCGGGTTCTGCGTTGAATGTCGTCCCGCTGGAAGTCAACACGTTCGTCTGCAAATCGCGTTGCTCGTGCTTCTCTCGGCGTGGTCTGCGTCGTGCCGGCGCTCGGCGGCCCCCGAACCTCCGGTCGCGACGCCGAGCGTCACGCTCGATCGGAACCGGGCCCCGCTCGGCAGTCCCGTCGATCTGACCTATAAGTTCGTCGTCGCCGCAGACGCTCATTTCGCCGAGGACTATCGGGTGCTGGTCCACGTGGTGGACGTCGACGGCCAGATGATATTTGCGCTCGATCACAATCCGCCGGTCCCGACGCGACAGTGGAAGCCCGGGCAGACCATCGAGTACACGCGGACCGAGTTCATCCCTGTGTATCCGTACGTCGGTGACGCCTCGCTGCAGGTCGGCTTGTACTCGATTTCGACGCAGAAGCGGCTCCCGCTGAACGCCACCGACGTGGGCCAGCGCGCCTACAAGCTGGCGCCCCTCCAGATTCTTCCGCAAACCGACAATGTGTACACGGTCTTCAACGAAGGATGGCACCCGGCCGAGACAGCCGATCACAATTCGAAGATCGAGTGGCAGTGGACCAAGAAGAGCGCGACCCTGTCGTTCAAGAACCCGAGGAAGGATTCGACGCTCTATCTGGATCTGGACAATCCTGGCGGTCCATTCACTGATGCTCAGCGCGTGCAGGTCGCGATTGGCACGCAGGTGCTCGACACTTTCACCGTGACACCCGGCGCGGAGCAGTCGCTGCACAAAATCCCGATCAAAGCCGCGGTGATGGGCAATGCCGACATGGTCGACCTCCGGATCCAGGTGGACAAGACGTTCGTGCCGGCCTTGATGAACACGGCGAGCAAGGACCCGCGCGAGCTCGGCGTCCGCGTGTTCCACGCCTTTGTCCTTCCGGTCCGCTGACGCCCGATTACTGACGGCCGCCGGCTGCCTGGCGGCACTGGTACCGAGGCTCGCACACCGCGGCATGTTTCTGGACGGCGTGACGTACGCGTCGATTGCACGCAATCTGGCGCTGGGTCGTGGGCGGTTCTGGGCCCCTCACTATACCGACACCATTTATCCTGCCTTCCACGAGCACCCGCCGCTCGCCTTCTGGCTGCAGTCGCTCTGGTTCCGGGCCTTCGGCGATCACTGGTTCGTCGAGCGCGCGTACTCGGCGACCGCCGCCGCGCTGATTGTCTTGTTCATCGTCGTCACGTGGCGCGCCGTCCACGCGGTGCCCGACGCACGCAACCAGGACTGGCTCCCCGTGGCATTGTGGATGGCCGCCCCGGTGGTGTCGTGGGCGATCGTCGGGAACCTGCTTGAAACCACCGTCGCCGTCTTCGTCACGGGAGCCGTAGCGGTCCTGACGCTAGGGCAAGGGCAACCTGCCACGGAATTTTCCGCCTTCGCCAAGGCTTCGGCGGACCGCCGTAGGTTCAGCGGAGGCTGGTCCTCCTGTCCTCGGCGTCCTCCGTGGTGGCATCGTGATTACTCGGGCGCGCTGCCAGCCAGACCCGACTCACTCCCGGTCCTGGTCGCATGCGGATGTCTTTCCGGCCTTTGCGTGGTCGGGGCCACGCTCGCGAAAGGGCCTGTCGGACTGTTCCCGCTCGCGGCCCCGTTGATCCTGGCCCTGCTGCCGGAGCGGCGCTGGCGATCGACGTGGTGCGGCGCGGCCGCGCAGTGGACCGCCGTGCTCTTGTGTGGTGCGCTGCTGTACGCCGGAGGCGAGTCGCGGGAGAGCCTGTCCCGCTATCTCCACGAACAGGTCGTGTCGGCGCTCGCCGGCCGCCGCGAAATGAGCGCCGGACCGTTGACGATGGTCGGGGCGCTCGTCGAAGGGGTGTGGCTGCCGATGGCTCTCGTCTCCGGGATGCTGGTCGTCATGGCGCGACGATGGACGACACCGCCATCGCGAGGACGGTCAGTTGCCGCGGCGTTCACGCTGCTCGGGCTGTGCGGGACGCTGCCAATCCTCGTCAGCCCGAAACAGACCGGGCACTACCTGATGCCGGCCGTGCCGTTTTATGCGATTGGCGCAGCGGCATTCGTTTCCCCGACGGCGGCAGACGTGCTCAATCGGCTCAGGGCCGGTCGATCGGCGGTCGCGCTTCGCGTCCTGGCAGCCACAGTGGCCGTGGCTGCCGGTGTTGCCGCCGCGCTGCCGGCATTCGAACGGGAGCCTGCGCGGATGGGGGAACTGGATCGGCTTGCCACCGTGGCGCCGCGTGGCGCGACGGTCGGGATTTGCCCGTCGACCAATGGCGACTGGGGACTTCATGCCTGGTTTCAAAGGCGGTTCCAGATGAGCCTCGACGCCGCCGACCCGGTCTCGCACGAGTGGTTCCTTCAGGCGGGCGAACCTGCGTGCACGCCGGCCACGTGCCGGGCCGCTTCCGATCCGTCAGCGCGCCTCATGCTTCTGCGATGCGATCGTTGACTCTATAATTGTCCCAGGAGCGTGTCCGACTAACCGACGGTGGAACGCAAAAGCCGCGAAGGCCGCAAAGACAATCATGTCTTCCTTTGCGTCCTTTGCGACCTCTGCGTTCGATCGTGACGTTCTTCCAGGCATCATGAGACTCACCACGTTTACTGTCGTCGCCGCGTCGGTCGTCTGTCTGCCGGCGTGCCACCGCCAGGCTGCGCCGGAAAAGGGGCTGGCTACGCCGTCGATCACCTTGAGTCACGACAAGGTGTCGCTCGGCAGCCCGATCGATATCACCTACAAGTTCGTCGTCGCGCCCGACGCGCCACGGTTCACCGAGAACTATCGCGTCTTCGCCGGGGTCGTCGATGCCGACGATCAATTGATGTGGACCGACGATCACAATCCGCCGACGCCAACAACCGAGTGGAAGCCGAATCAGACGATTACGTACACACGCACCGTCTTCATTCCCGTGTATCCATACGTCGGGGAAGCCGCCATTCACATGGGGCTGTATTCCACGAACACGCAGAAGCGCCTGCCGTTGAACGGGCCGCACATCGGACAGCATTCGTACAACGTGGCGCGGCTGCAACTGCTGCCGCAGAGCGAAAACGTGTTCACGATCTACAAGGACGGCTGGCATCCGGCGGAAGTGCAGGAGCAGAATTCGCTGGTTGAATGGCGATGGACGAAGAAGACGGCAACGCTGGCGTTCAGAAACCCGAAAGTCGATGCGCTGTTCTATCTGGAGCTGGACAACCCCGGAGTCGTCTTGAGCGAGCCGCAGCTGGTGACGATCGGCCTCGCTGGTCAGACCGTCGAACAGTTCACGCTGGTACCGAAACAGCTGGTCCTGAAAAAGATTCCGCTCAAGGCCACACAGTTTGGCACGGGCGAGATGGCCGAATTGCAAATCGACATCAGCAAGACTTTTATTCCGGCCCTCGTTCTCACATCGAACCGCGATCCGCGCGAGCTCGGCGTTCGAGTGTTTCACGCGTTCATTCAGCCGGTGCGTTAACAGCCCGTGGAGTCTGCTACAATAGACGCTGCTTCCAGCCAATGAACAAAACGTGTTTCGTGGCCCTGGCGGCCTGTGCCGTCCTGGGAATAGCCGTGCCCGCGCGTGCAGAGCTGGTGTTCTTCACCTCGGGGCGAAGCATGTCTGTGAAGGGCCACCGCGACGAGGGCAGCTCGGTCGTGTTGATGCTCCGCGCCGGCGGGGAGATTGTGTGCGAACCGGCGGCCATTGCACGCATTACGCCCGACGAAGTGCCGTATCCCGAGCCGGTCTCCGATGCGCCGCCGACGGCTGCCGCGCCGTCGCCTGTCGCGCTCCCGCCCGTGCCGTATGGCGACATCATCGAGAAAGTGGCGAACGAGCAGCACGTCGATGTGAAGCTGGTGCGCGCCGTCATCCAGGTGGAGTCGGCCTATAACGAGCGCGCGCGCTCGAAAAAAGGGGCCATGGGGCTCATGCAGTTGATGCCGGCGACCGCCCGTCAGTACTCGGTCGGCGATCCGTACGATCCCGCATCCAACATCGAGGCGGGAATCAGGCATCTGAAGGGGTTGCTCGATCGGTTGCCGATTAATCTGGCCATCGCCGCCTACAATGCCGGCGAGGCCGCCGTCCAGCGCTTCCGCGGCGTGCCGCCGTACCCCGAGACCCGCGACTACGTTCAGAAGGTTCTTTCTCTCCTCGCCCGGTAACGCCACCGATCCAGGGAACTGACGCTGACGGTCCCAGACATCTTCTAAAAAAGCCGATGTCTGTGCGATTGAGACAAGTTTTCGGCTTTAGAAGCTGTCTTAGTTGCTGAAAAACGCAGCCTGAAGTGAAAAGTTAAAACAGAAAAGCAAAAAGCAGGCGGGAAACCGCACTTTTCTGTTTTAGCTTTTCAGTTTTAACTTCAGGTCGGCCCCTTTTCAGCGACCTGCTAGCTGCACAGTGCTGGGACTGCCGCAGGAGAGTGCTGGGCGCTTTGCCGCAAAGTGCCGGGCGCTTCGCTGCAGGGTGCTCTGCGGCGTCCGTTCGAAGCACTCTGCGGCGTCAGTTCCAAAGCACGGTGCAGCGTCAGTTCCAAGCACGGTGCGGCGCCAGGTTGAAGCACTCTACAGCGTCAGTTCCAAGCGCGCTGCGGCGTCAGGTCAAAGCACGGTTCATGAATGACTGTCCGGTTGCAGCGGCCGCGAAAAACTGCGCAGCCCTGACCAGCCGATCACAGTTCTTTGCGGTCTAACCTGTCAGAGTCGGCTACGCTATCTTGATACAATTCGATCGATGGAGTTTCGCTGCCGCCTGGCGTCGCCAAATGGAGAAATCGTCGAGGGCGTGTACGTGGCCGAAAGCGAAGCGCGGTTGCGTGCCGAGCTCGAGGACAAGGGACTCTACGTCCTTTCGCTCCAGCCGAGGGGCGCCATCGGCGGCCTGTCTCTGCATCTGCCGCAGCGGCAAAGCATCAACACGCGCGAGTTCCTCGTGTTCAATCAGGAACTGGCGACTCTGCTGAAAGCGGGCATGCCGCTCGTTCAATCGCTGGATCTGTTGAAACGGCGCGTCACGTCGCCGGTGTTCCGCAGCGTCCTCGACGATGTGCACGAGAAAGTCCGATCGGGAACGGCGCTGTCGGATGCGTTCGACGCCCACGGCGAGCTTTTTCCGCGGGTCTACATGGCCTCACTGCTCGCCGGGGAGCGCAGCGGCAACCTCGACGCGGTGCTGAGGCGCTTTGTCGAGTACACGAAGATCATCGATAACGTGAAACGGAAAACGCTGTCCGCCCTCGTGTATCCGGTCATCCTGATCACGCTCGCGCTCGGGATCGTCGGCATCATCGTCCTGTACGCGGTCCCGGCCTTTTCGGACTTTTACTCCAGTTTTGGCGCCGATTTGCCGCTCGTCACGCGGATCATCGTCCGGACGTCGGCCATCATCCGCGGGCAGTTCGTGTTGCTGCTGGCGGGCGCCGCGGGTCTGGTGCTCCTTGTTCTGGCCTGGGTCCGACGGCCGGGCCAGCGCGCGAAGTTCGATCATCTGCTGCTCGGGCTGCCAATGCTCGGCGGTGTGGCGCGGAAGTTCTCCACGTCGCAGATGGCGCGAACGCTCGCGACGCTGCTCGGCGGCGGGCTCCCGCTCGTCAATGCGCTCGACATTGCGGCCAAGTCGGTCAGCAACCGATATATGGCCAGACAGCTCGAGACGGTGGCGGTCCGGGTGCGCGAGGGCGAATCGTTTGCCGCCGCGCTCGACGCCCGGAAGGCGTTTCCCGACGTTGCAGTGAAGATGGCGGAAGTCGGCGAATCGACCGGCGCACTCCAGGACATGCTCAACACCGTGGCCGACTTCTACGACGAGGAAATTTCAACAACGATGGACCGGTTCGTCACGCTCATCGAGCCGACCCTGCTCGTCGTCATGGGCATCATCATTGCCAGCCTGCTGCTGGCCATGTACATGCCGTTATTCCAGCTCAGCTCTGTGCTTTCTCAATAAATTCATGCCTACGAACACGAATGCACTCGCCCACCCCGCCGGCTTCGAACCCGAATCCGTGACGGTAGGGCCGACAGGCCCGATCAGCGTCGACGAACAGCGCGCCGAAATCGATCTGGCGCGGCGCCTCGCCGAGCGGTACCGGCTCGATTTCGTCGATATGGACACGTTCCGGATCGATCAGGATCTGTTCCGGTCGATTCCGGCCGACCTGATGCTGCGGTACGGGTTCGTGCCGCACCGGCGCATCGGCAAGGCGCTGGAGATTGTCGTCTCGGATCCCACCGACCTCCCGATGATCGACGAGTTGGCGGTCCTGCTCGCCACACCGATCAAGGTGGCCGTCGGGCCGAAGTCGGCGATCCAGGCGATCCTGAAGAAGAGCGAGAGCTCGCAGCGGGTCCTGGAGGAAGCCACCGAGAGTTTCCAGCTGCAGATCCTCAAAGAAGACGAGAACGGTGAAGAAGCGCTCACCGTGGAAAAGCTGACGAGCGACACCAGCCCGGTGATTCGCCTCGTCGACTCGACGATTTACACCGCCATTCAGCGGCGCGCGAGCGACGTCCACATCGAAACGCAGGACGATGCGGTGTACGTGAAGTACCGCATCGACGGCGTGCTGCAGCCCGCCATGCGGCCGATCGCGAAGCAGTTTCACAGCTCGATCATCTCGCGCATCAAGGTGATGGCGGAGCTCGACATCGCGGAAAAGCGCGTCCCGCAGGACGGCCGGTTCAAGATGCGGATGCCGGGCAAGACCATCGACTTCCGCGTCTCCATCATGCCCAGCGTTCACGGCGAAGACGCCGTCATCCGCATCCTCGACAAGGAATCGATCAGCGAGCAGTTCACCGAATTACGCCTCGACATCCTTGGCTTCCCTGAAGAAGAGCTTCGCCGATTCCGCAAGTACATCCGCGAGCCGTACGGTATGGTGCTGGTGACAGGCCCGACCGGCAGCGGCAAGACGACGACGCTGTATGCGGCCTTGTCCGAAATCAAAACGGTCGAAGACAAGATCGTCACCATCGAAGACCCGGTTGAATACCAGCTCAAGGGCATTACACAGATTCCGATCAACGAGAAGAAGGGATTGACGTTCGCGCGCGGCCTGCGATCGATTCTGCGGCACGACCCGGACAAAATCATGGTCGGCGAGATCCGCGACGCCGAAACGGCGCAGATTGCCATCAACTCGGCGCTGACCGGCCATCTCGTGTTCACGACGGTTCACGCGAACAACGTGCTCGACGTGCTCGGCCGGTTCCTGAATATCGGCGTCGAGGCCTATCAGTTCGTGTCGGCGCTCAACTGCGTCCTCGCTCAGCGGCTCGTGCGGACCATCTGTCACCACTGCAAGCGGCCGGCGAAAGTCAGTCGCGCGCTGCTCGAAGAGTCGGGCCTCGATCCGGCGCTCGAGTTCACCCACACGTTCCACGAAGGCATCGGGTGCATCGAGTGCGGCGGGACCGGGTACAAGGGCCGCATGGCGATTTGCGAGCTGCTGGACCTGACCGATCGCATCCGCGAGATGATTCTGGAGCGGCGGCCCACTTCCGAGAATGCGCTTCCTGCGCGAATCGGCGGTCGAGCGCGTGATGTCGGGCATCACGACGCTGCGAGAGATCAACAAGGTCACGTTCGTCGAATGAGCAGCCTTCTGTCCGTGCGAGAGGCGCCGGCGCCCGGCGTGGCCGTGGAAATCGCGGCTGGGCACGTGTCTGCGGCCGCCCTCGCCTGGCGGGGCGGCGAGCCGGTCGTATCGGCGCACGCCACCGAATGGCTGTCGCCGCAGGCCGTCATCCCGTCGTTGACGGCGATGAATGCCCACGATCGGGCGGCGGTCGTCGGGGCTGTGGCCAGTGTGCTCGACAAAGTGGGGGCGCCACGCCGCGTCGGACTCATCGTCCCGGACGTGGTGGCGAAGGTGTCGCTCGTGAAGTTCGAGCACGTGCCGCCACGCGCGTACGATCTCGAGCAACTGGTGCGATGGCAGGTACGCAAGACCGCGCCATTTCCCATCGAAGAGGCGCAGGTCAGCTTCGTGCGCGGTCTGTCCGGCGCCGACGGGCACGAGTTCATCGTCTCGGTGGCGCGGCGCGACGTGGTGGCCGAGTACGAAGGCATCTGCGCCGAGGCCGGCGCTCACGCAGGCCTGGTCGATCTGTCGACCTTCAACGTCATCAATGCCGTCCTGGCGGCCGGGACGGCGCCCACGGCCGACTGGCTGCTGGTCAACATCGCCGCCGATTCTGCGTCGATCGCCGTCATGCGTGGCCCGCACCTGATTCTTTTCCGGAACCGCGCGGCCGATACCGAAGGCACGCTCGCCGACCTCGTGCATCAGACGACGATGTACTACGAGGATCGGCTCAAGGGCGGCGGATTTGCGCGGGTGGTTCTCGCGGGAGCCACCAGCGCCGGCGCGGCACAGGCTGCGGATGTCGAACGGCTGCGCCGCAGCCTGGAAGAGCGGGTTGCGACCACCGTCGAGCCGATCGACCCGCGGGCGGCGGCCGGTCTCACCGATCGGATTACGGCGACGCCGACGCTCTTGGACACGCTGGCGCCACTGGTCGGACTGCTCCTGCGCGATCGCGATGGCCGCGCGGCGTCGGTCTGACGGACGTTGTGTGAGCCAGGAGCGTGTCGGAGTAATGATGACATTTCACCATGGAGGACACGGAGGACACAGAGGACAAATCCTGTTCGCTTCAGGAATGAACCTCCGCGTCCTCCGCGTCC
>QHWF01000940.1 GCA_003222455.1 Acidobacteriota bacterium | reverse complement strand
CGCCCACCGGCTGCTCGGTCGCAATCTCATGAGGATCGGCCGCTACGACGCGGCTCAGACCGAGCTCGAGTTCGCCGTGAAGCTGCGGCCGCAATGGCCCGAGGTTCGCTACGATCTGGGGAAGATCCACTGCGCCCACGACAACTATCCGCCGGCCAAACGAGAGCTGGAAGAAGCGATCCGCCTCGACCCGGCATATATGGAAGCCTACGACCTGCTCGGATTCGTCATGGAAGCCTTGGGCGATGACGCCGCCGCGGTTTCGCTCTACAAGAAATCGGCCGCGATCAGCGAATCGCGCGGCGCGGGCTTCGCTTTCCCCTACATCAATCTAGCCGCTTACTACAATCGCATCGGAGACGCTAAGCTGGCGGTCGAGATCGCGCGCAAGGCTCTGGAGATGAATCCTAAATCCGACGCCGGCAACTTCCAGTTAGCGAAAGCTCTGGATCGTTTGCAGCAGTGGCCGGAAGCGGTGGAAGTTCTCAACCGTGCGATCGAGGTCAACCCAAGCGCCTCTACGTATCACTACGTCCTGGGCGGAGTCTACCGCCATCTCGGGAAATTGAAAGAGAGCCAGGCGCAGATGGATCTGTTCCGTAAGCTGGAAAAAGAGACCGCCGACTTCGAGCAGAAACGCCGCGACGCCCGTCGCGAGGAAGTCCGTCCGGCGAACGATTCGCCGCGATAGCTTCCCTATTTCCGGCGCGAGAGCCCCTTCCCCTCCACGATCGTGATAAAGGCATTAGCGGCTACGCCCGTCACGGTCTCCCTCGCTCCGCTCGGCCACTCGATCTCCAACCGATCGACCGCAGGCGCCTGACCGAGTCCGAAGTGCAGACGCAGGTCGCTCTGCGACATGAAGCTCGAGCCCGACCGCACTTCGTTGACCTGGGTACGCCCTGCCGCAGTCACCTTGACCCGCGCTCCGATGGCGCTCCGATTCGACTTCGTTCCCACCAGCCGCACGTTCAGGAACCGGTTGCGATTGCCGCCCTCGTTGCGCAGTAGGCTGGGGCGATCGTTCATGTTCATGATTAGCAGGTCCACGTCGCCGTCGTTGTCGTAGTCGCCCGCCGCCAGACCCCGGCCCGACCATTCCGCGCTCACGCCCTCGCCGCTCGTGAGCGAGACGTCCTCGAAACGACGGCCCGCGCGGTTGCGAAATAGCAGCCGTCGCTGCTTGAATCCCGCGTCCTTCGCTTCCGGATAGACGTGGCCGTTCACCAGGAACAGGTCGGGCCAGCCATCGTTGTCGTAGTCGACGAACGCCACGCCCCAGCCGAGGAATCGCGTCACAGAGCCCAGTCCGGCTGGCCCGGTCATTTCTGTGAAGCTGCCGTCGCCATTGTTCCGGTAGACATTCGGCGTGTCGTCGATGAAATTCGTCTTGGCGAGGTCGAGCAGCCCGTCACCGTCGTAATCCGCCGCGCTCGTGCCCATGCCAGCCTGTTCGCGGCCGTCTTCGCTATAGGCGACGCCCGCCTCGACCCCCGTGTCCGTGAACGTGCCGTCGTGATTGTTGTGGTACAGGATGCTGGCTTGCGAATCCACAGCAGCGTAGAGATCGGGCCAGCCGTCATGGTCGTAGTCGAGCGTCGTCACGGATAGCGAGTAGCGCTCTCCCGGCGCGGTGACCTTCGACGCTTCCGAAACGTCCGTGAATTTCAGATGTCCCGGCGTGGAGTCGTTGCGCCACAGCCGGTTCACGCCGCCCTTGAGCCCTCGAGGACCGCACATCACCGGCATATTCTTCCACTGGCAGGCGCCGGGCATATTGGGCGTAGGCGTGTTCTTCTGGTCGAACTGCACATAGTTCGCGACGAAAAGATCCAGCTTGCCATCGCGATTGTAGTCGACGAACGCGCAGCCGGTCCCCCAGCGAACCTCTTTTCCGGCGAGTCCGGCCGCCTCGGTCACGTCTTCGAACGAGCCCTTGCCGGTGTTCCTGTACAGCACATCCTGGCCCCAGTAGGTGACGAACAAGTCGGTGAATCCGTCATTGTCAAAATCGCCGGCGCAGACGCCTTGTCCCCAACCCGACCGCAACAACCCCGCCTCGCGAGTCACGTCCTTGAACACGCCGTGTCCTTCGTTGCGATAGAGATGGTTCGTCGGCTCCTGCCCCTTGGGAAATCCCTCCAGCCGCGACCCGTTCACCGCGAAGATATCCAGATTGCCGTCGTTATCGTAGTCGATGAACGCCACGCCGGAGCCGAGCGTCTCGATGATGTAATTCTTCGTCCGCTCGCCGCCGCAGTAGAAGATGTCCCTGAGCCCGGCATCGAGCGCCACGTCGACGTATCGAACCGCGTCCGGAGCCTGGGCCATCAGCGCAAGCAGCGCAAGCGTTGCGAGGAGAGCGGGACGCATCTACTCGGCCTGCTTCCGCACCACCAGGCTCTGCTTCGCCTTAACGCGCGCCAGAGTTTGGACCCGACCGCCGGGCCATCGGATCTCGATCCGCTGCGCGACCGTCTCGGCGCCCAGACCGATCAGCAATCGCCGGTCGCTCGCCGAGAGATACCCCGACGCTGTCTGCGCCTCGTAGTATTGCGCCTTTCCCGACGCCATCGTCACCTTCACACGACAGCCGATGCCGTCGCGATTGGCCCGCCGCCCTTCGAGCCGCATCGCGAGCCAATGGTTGCGCCTGCCGGCCGTATTACGCAGGATCGTCGGCGGCTGGCCGATATTGGAAATCACCACGTCGATGCTTCCATCGTTGTCCAGGTCCCCGAACGCCGCGCCACGCCCGGCCTTCGCTGAGTCGAACGCGCTGCCAGCTTCGGCCGGAGACACGCGCACGAAACTCCCCTGGTTGTTGCGCAGCAGGAGCGGGGGCTCTAGGTACTTGAGGTTCGGCGCAGTTAATCCGATCGTGTCCATCACGTGCCCCTGCGTCACGAAAAGATCCTTCCAGCCGTCGTTGTCATAGTCGATGAACTTCGTGCTCCAGCCGGAGTAGGGAAGTGTCGCGTGACCCACTCCTGTCCGGTTGGTCGCGTACTGAAAGGAACCGCCGCCGATGTTCTTGTAGAGAGCGTACATTTCCTGGGACAGGTTCGTCACGAAGATGTCGGGCCGGCCGTCGTTGTCGTAGTCGGCGAAATCGACGCCCATTCCGGCGAAAGGCTTGCCGTCCTCGTTGTAACCCGCGCCCTCCGTCAGCGCCACCTCTTCGAAAGTTCCATTGCCTTTGTTGTGATAAAGGAAGCACATCACTGAATCGTTGGCGACGTAGATGTCCGTATACCCATCGCCGTCGTAATCGGCAAACGCCACGCCGAGCCCCTTGCCGTTCGGGTTGGCGACCCCCGCCTCCTCCGAGACATCGGAAAATGTGCCGTCGCCATTGTTCCGGAAAAGTAAGTTGGCCGCGCCTTTGAAGTTGTCCGGATGGCAGTACGAGCGATACCCCGGCTTCTTCTCGCCGCAGTGAATATTCTTCTCGAAGCTCCAATCGAGATAGCGGCAGACGAACAGGTCGAGCTTGCCGTCGTTGTTGTAGTCGAAAAAGCCGGCGCTCGTGCTCCATCCGGAGGCCGCCACTCCCGCCTTCGCCGTCACATTCTCAAACTTGCCGTCGCCGCGATTCCGGTAGAGAACATTGGCGCCATAGGTGGTCAGGTAGAGATCCTGAAATCCGTCGTTATCATAATCGCCGACGGCGACGCCCATTCCGTACCCGGTCCCGATCCCGGTCAGGCCCGCCTTCTCGGTGACATCGGTGAATTTTCCGTTGCCATCGTTCCGGTAGAGCCGATTCCAGTACTTGGGGTCGCTCTTGTCGACTTTCGTCCCCGGCGGCATCGGGTCCTCGAGCCTGGCGCCGTTAGTGAAGAAGATATCGAGATCGCCATCGTTATCGTAGTCAAAAAGCGCGACGCCTCCGCCCATTGTCTCCAGCAGGTACTTGTTGGTGGTTGGCGAATTCTCATGCCGGAAATCGACGCCGGTCGTGGTAGTGATCTCCTCGAACACGCCGGTCTGCGCCGCGAGTAGAATGCAGGCGGCGCAGACGGAAAGCGTAGCTCGAAGCGTCATAGGCGTTTCCAACGGTCATTCTACTCCCGTGGGCAGCAGGGTAGTAGTCCCTTGTACAAAATTCGTGAACTGTCCTGTGATGGCCACCGACAGATTTTGTTGGCCCTGCTGGCCGGTGTTGGGATTCAACAGCGTGACGGCCGGGGTGCCCGCCGTCACCGTAAATCCGTTGGTTAGTGTCGCGACTTCTGCATTGGTCGTCAGCGTAACATTGCGTGCCCCGGTGGCCGCCGCCGGATCAATGTTCAAAACCGCTGTCGCGCTCGTCGCGGAGTTGATCGTCAGCGGCGAAGCCAACGTGATCCCCGCACCGAAGTTGGCCGTCGTTTCGTCCCCTGCACGAAGTGCGTGAACTGGCCTGTGATTGCTACCGACAGGTTCCGCTGGCTTGGTTGGCTCGTGTTCGGATTGACCAGGGTCAGCAAGGGGGCGCCATTGACCGTAAAT
>QHWF01000072.1 GCA_003222455.1 Acidobacteriota bacterium | reverse complement strand
CAACCTTCGGGACGATTCAGTGGCCAAACGGTGCAGATTTCGATCCCGAGGCACTCCACGATTGGCCAAAGTACCGGGACGAACTGGTCGCGATGGCCCGGCAGTGGAGCGAGACCTCAGAGTCCGTTCGCCGAACGGCGCGCTAACAAGGCGATGGAGGATCTTCTGCCAGACGTCGTAGCTCCTCTTGTCGGCTCCTCGCCGGCTTGGCTCGTTGACGGTTCGGCCACGTGGACGAGCGCCACCGAGCCTGTCAAGACTCTCTGGGTGCTGCAACGCTCGTCCGAGCCGGTTTCGATATCCGGACACCGGCTGGATGCGCCAGGGTTTCTGAAGCTGCGACGTGGAGACGACCCGCCAACGACGGAACTCGTCGTCGCAAATCCGGCCCGGGAATCGGCGATTCCTGGCGGCGCACGTCCCGAGATCATGCGCGCGTACGCGTTCCTGCCGTCGCATGTGTTCTATCCGAGTCCAGGCTGCTGGGAGTTTCGGGTCCATCAAGGCCGGTACGACGTTAACATTGTGCGCGAGCTGAACCGGTGGTACCGATTGGTGGCCTTCCCGGGTTCCTGATACGGCCCACCACCGGCTTGCAGCGGACGCCACCGGCAACGATCACGACGCGACGCGGCTGATGCCAATAGAACCTTTGTTCCACTTGCGGCTGCCGTCACGATCGGCACGGTCGCACGCCGAGTCACAGCGCCCAGCAACATCAGGTGTGGTCTTTTGCCGGCGTTGTGGTTCATGATCCGTCTGGTGCGCATCCTGTTCATCGGAGATATCGTCGGCCGTCCCGGACGCGAGCTGGTTCGTCAGGGCCTGGCCGGGCTCGTCGAGCACCATCAGATCGATCTGGTGATCGCGAACGCCGAAAACTCCGCGGCCGGGTTTGGCATCACGCGCGAGATCGGCGATCAACTGATCGACTGGGGCGTCGACGTGATGACGTCCGGCAACCACGTGTGGGACAAGAAGGAGGCGCTCGACTATATCGGCACCGAGCCGCGGCTGATCCGGCCGGCCAACTATCCCGCCGGCGTGCCGGGCCGCGGCTCGTACGTGGCGCACACGAAGAGCGGGGTCAGCGTGGGCGTCGTCAACCTGATGGGCCGGGTGTTCATGGTCAGCATCGACGACCCTTTTGCTGTGGCGCTTCGCAACATTGAAACGCTGCGCGAGCGGACCCGGATTATCTTCGTGGACTTTCACGCCGAGGCGACGTCCGAAAAAATCGCGATGGGGTGGCACCTGGATGGCCGGGTGACCGCCGTCATCGGCACCCACACGCACGTGCAGACCGCTGACGAGCGGATTCTCCCCAAGGGCACCGCGTACCTCACCGACGTCGGGATGACCGGTCCACACGATTCGATCATCGGCGTCGACACGGAGGCGGCGCTCGGCCGATTTCTGACTGCGTTGCCCGCGCGCTTCGAAACCGCTACCGGTAATCCACGCCTGAATGCCGTGATCGTCGAAGCCGACGATCAGACGGGCCGCGCACTGGATATCGAGCGCGTCTCCTGCAGCGCCGACGAGATTGCTGACCTCGCGCGAACCGTCTCGAATGCGGCGGGCGCTCAGAGCCGACGCCGTGAAGGCGCAGGCGTCGGCCACCGCGACGGGTAAGCCGTGTCGAACCTGTTCGATCTGCCGTTCGAGGAAGACGACCACGGGAACGGGACCGCCGGGCCGGACGAGCCGGCGCCGCCCACCCAGCCCGCCCCAGCCGCGCGCCGCGCGCTGTCGGTCACCGAGCTCACGATCCGCCTGCGCGACGTGCTCGAAAGCGAATTCTTCGAAGTCTGGGTGGAAGGCGAGCTGTCGAACTGCCGGATCTGGAATACCGGCCACCTGTACTTCACGCTCAAAGACGCGTCCTCGCAGCTCCGCGGGTTGATGTTTCGATCGGCGCTGCGGTATCTGAAGTTCAAGCCCGCGGACGGGTTGCGTGTGGTCGCGCGCGGCAAGATCTCGGTGTACGAGCCGAAAGGCGAATATCAACTGGTCTGCGAGCACCTCGAACCGCACGGCCTCGGTGCGCTCCAGCTCGCATTCGATCAGCTCAAGAAACGCCTGCAGCACGAAGGGCTGTTCGACGCGGCGCGCAAGCGACCGCTGCCGGCGCTGCCGCGCAAGATCGGGATCGTGACGTCGCTGGACGGCGCCGCGATCCGCGACATCATCAAGGTGCTCCGGCGCCGGTACGCCAACGCGCACCTGGTGATCCGTCCGGCGCGCGTTCAGGGCGAAGGCGCGGCGGTCGACATCGCTCAGGCGCTGCGCGCGATTGGACGCGTGCCAGGCGTCGACGTGGTCATCGTCGGCCGCGGCGGCGGATCGATCGAAGACCTCTGGGCGTTCAACGAGGAAATCGTCGCGCGGATGATCGCGCGATCGCCGGTGCCGGTGATCGCGGCGATCGGTCACGAGAGCGACGTGACCATCGCCGATTTCGTCGCCGACGTACGTGCACCGACGCCTTCGGCGGCGGCGGAGCTCGTCGTCTCGCGCCACGATGAATTCTGCGGCCGGATCGATCGGCTGCGCGATCGCCTGCACGCGGCCGCGCGGAACCGGGTGCAGCACCTCAGCCGCCGGGTGCACGTCGCGAGCAGCCGGCCGGCTTTTGCAGGCGTTCCAGGCCGCGTGGCGATGCGCGGCCGGCATGCCGCGGAGCTGACCCACGCCCTGGCGCGACTGGTCCGATCCGCTCTGGCCGCACGAGACCGCCGGGTCGTGCAGCTCGAACGTCAACTCACCACGTTCGACGCGGGACGAAGGCTCGCCGCGATTCGCACGCGTCTCGTCACCGCCGACGGCCGCATGCGTGCGGCGGCGTCGCGCTGTCAGGATCGCGCCGACGCGCGGTTCCGGCACGCCGCCGGACGTCTCGACACACTGAGTCCGCTGGCCGTCCTGGCACGCGGATACGCCGTCGCGTGGAACGAAGACAAGACCCGAGTCCTTCGAGACGGCGCACAGACACGCGCGGGCGATCGCGTCCATGTGACGCTCGCGCGCGGAGAGCTGCAGTGTGACGTGCGGACGGTCGTTGATCAGGACGAGAAATGAATTCGGCATTCGGCATTCGCCATTCGGAATCAGGACTCGTTCACGCATTCCAAATTCCAAATTCCGAATTCCGAATTCTGATTGTGCTGCGGCGGCCTTTGTGGTGAACTTCAGAGCTGGCCCATGTCTGACACGTCGATCAAAGACTTTGAAGCCGCCATCGCCGAGCTCGAGACCGTCGTCAAGAAACTCGAAGAAGGCGACATGGCGCTCGAGCAGTCGCTGGCGCTCTACGAACGCGGCGTGCAGCTCTCCCGTTTCTGTCATGCGCGGCTCGAGGAAGCCGAGCGCCGGATTGAAGTCTTGAACGAGCGCGGTCAACTGAAGCCTGCCCCGGCCTCGCTCATGACGGACGATGCCGATCGGACTTGACAGGCTGTGGCCGTTCGCGAGTCCTTCGCCGACTTCATGCAGCGCGCACGCGCGCAAGTGGACGAGGCGCTGGATCGGTTTCTGCCGACGGCGGCCGTATGCCCGGGGGTCGTGAACGAGGCGATGCGCTATAGCGTGTTCGCCGGCGGCAAGCGGCTGCGCCCGATCTTGACCCTGGCCGCCGCCGACGCGGCCGCCGCGCCGCACGGTCACGGCTCCCGGGACGCCGGCCGGATCGACGCCCTTCGGCTTGCGCTCCCGGCCGCCTGCGCTATCGAATTGATTCACACCTACTCGCTCATTCACGACGACCTGCCTGCCATGGACAACGATTCATTGAGGCGTGGCCGGCCGACACTGCATACGATCTACGGCGACGGCATTGCGATTCTTGCCGGCGATGGTCTGCATGCGGAAGCGTTCACGCTGCTCGCCCGCGAGCCGCAGCCCGCGGGCGACGATCCCACGCTGGCCGCGCGAAAGCTCCGGGTGATTCAAGCAATCGCAGAAGCGGCCGGACCAGGTGGGATGGTCGGCGGCCAGGTCATCGATCTTCAAGCAGCCGGGCAGGTGCCCGGCTCGCTGCTGACGCTCGATCGCGACGGTCTGCGGCAGATGCATTCGCGCAAGACCGGTGCGCTCCTGCGCGCATCCGCCGTGTGCGGCGCGATTATGAGCAACGCGCCGGCCGAGCTCGTGGACGCCGTCGATCGATACGCGAGCGACCTGGGCCTTGCTTTCCAGATCGTCGACGACGTGCTCGACGTCGAAGGAACGTCTGAGCAACTGGGCAAGACCACGGGCAAGGACGCAGCGGCCGCGAAACCCACGTATCCTTCGCTGTACGGGCTCGAAGCGTCGCGTGCGCTCGCGATGGAGTACGCGGATCGTGCGCGCCGCGTTCTGGCGGACGCCGGCCTGATGAGCAGTCATCTCCCGGGAATTCTGCAATGGGTCGTGTCGAGGCGCAGTTGAATGCTGCAATCGCACCATGGACACAAAGGATACAAAGGACACAAAGGGTCGGACCAATAGGTATCTTGACCGAGCGTTTTCGACAACTCGAGGCGAATGCACGAGTCGTGTCAACGTTCATCCGTTCTCCGGCATTCATTGTCCGAGCAGGACACCATTCTTCCTTGGATGAGGGTACGCCTTGTGAGCACGTCGCGTGGCTAGCAGGAAAGCGCGCCTGGACACGCTGCTGGTGGACCGTGGTCTGGTACCATCACGCGAGCGTGCGCGCGCCGTGATTCTCGCCGGCCAGGTGACCGTTGACGGTCAGGTGGTGTCGAAGGCCGGAGCCCAGATCCTCGACGCCGCGCGTCTCGAACTGGTCGCCCCCGATCATCCGTATGTCAGCCGTGGAGGCGTCAAGCTCGCTCATGCGCTCGACACGTTCGACATCGACGTCACCGGGCGCCGGGCGCTCGACGTCGGCGCCTCAACCGGCGGGTTCACCGATGTTCTCCTCCGCCGCGGCGCGGCGAGTGTCATCGCTCTCGACGTCGGTCACGGCCAGCTCGCCTGGCCGCTTCGCACCGATCCACGGGTCGTCGTGCGCGAAGGCGTGAACGCCCGCCATCTCACGCCTGACGATGTGCCGCATGCCGTGAGCGTGGTGACGATTGACGTGGCGTTCATCTCGCTCCGTCTCATCCTGCCGTCGCTGCCGCCGTTCCTCGAACCGGGCGGGGACATCGTCGCGCTCGTCAAACCGCAATTCGAGGCGGGCCGTGAGGAGGTCGGCAAACATGGCCTCGTCGTCGATCCCGCCATCCACGCCGCCGTGATCGCCCGCGTCACCGAGGCGGCTCAGGCGATCGGGCTGATCCGCACGGCGCTCGCGCCGGCGGCGATCACCGGCGCGACAGGCAACCAGGAGTTCTTTGTCCACCTGCAGCGGGCCGCGGCGTCCGACCGATGATCGAACACATCATCGTGCTCGGCGCCGGCGCGATCGGCGGCATTTATGCCGCGAAGCTCGCCGCAGGCTGCGACGTGACGGTTGTCGCCCGGCGTGAACATGCCGACGCGATCAACGCCGGCGGACTGCGACTGGTCGGACACGAAGAAATGACCGCCCGGGTTCCCGCGGTGACCGCGGTGCGGTCGATTGCTCCCCGAACGCTGGTCGTCCTGTCGACCAAAGTGAACGACAACCGCGCCGCGGCGGAAGGCATCGCCGATAAAATCCAGGACGACACCGTCATTCTGTGCGTTCAGAACGGCCTGGGCGGCGAGGACATCGTCAAGGAAGCCGTTGGCGGGCGGTGCGTGGTCCTGCGTGCGATCACGCACTTCGGTGGGATTTTCCGCACGCCGGGCGTCGTCGAATTCAAAGTCGCGGGCGACACGTTGATCGAGCAGAGCCCGCGCAGCGCCGAAATCGCGGATCTTTTCTCGACCTGCGGACTCGACGGCCGTCTCTCGGACTCGATTAAGGTGGACATCTGGCGGAAGCTGGTCATCAACTGCGTGATCAATCCCGTGACGGCCATCGTCGGCAGCGACGTCGGCGGCATCGCGAATGCCGGACTGAATCCCCTGAAGCAGCTCGTCGTCGGCGAATGCCTCGAAGTCGCGCGTGCCGATGGCGTCCGGTTCGATCTTGATTTCGTCGCGACCATCGATCGCGTCTTCGCGTCGTCGCCCAACATCGCGTCGATGCGGCAGGATCTGTTGAAAGGGCGGCCCACCGAAATCGATCATCTGAACGGTGCCGTCGTCGATCTCGGCCGCCGATTCGGGATCGCGTGTCCGGTGAACGGCGCGCTCGTCGCCATCATCAAAGCGCTCGAGCGGCCGACCACAGAGGACGCGGGGGACACGGAGGTTCGATCCTGAAAGCCAACAGGATTTTGCCTCCTGTCCTCCTGTCCTCCGTGGTGCGTTATTAGTCTGGCGCACGACTCAAAAACTGCAGCATGGCACAATGAGCGCAGCCGTGACCGACACCCGCCGGATCTCGACGGTCGGCATCATCGCGAAATCGCACCTCAAGGCGGCAACGCCGCATCTGACCGACATCGGTGCCTGGCTCGAGGCCCGCGGCGTGCGGCCGGTGTACGAAACGGCGACGGCGGCGCTGCTGACGCCGGCGCCGGCGGCGGTCCTCGAAAAACGCGAGCTCGTCAGCCGCGTCGATATGGCCATCGTGCTGGGCGGCGACGGCACGCTGCTGTCGGTGGCCGACTGCATTGGCGCCGCCGGCTCAGGGATCCCGATGCTGGGCGTCAACTTCGGCAGCCTCGGGTTCCTCACCGAGGTCACGCTGCCCGAGTTGTATCCCTCGCTCGAAAGCGCGCTGGCGGGCACCGCGCGAATCGAGAACCGCATGATGCTGCGCTCCACGACGTTGAGACGTGGCGCGGTCTTCGCCGACCACATCGCCTTGAACGATGTCGTCGTCACGAAGGGCGCGCGCGCGCGGATGATCGATCTGTCGGTCTCGGTCGGCGAGGAATTCGTCACGCGCGTCAAGGCCGATGGGCTCATCGTCGCGACGCCAACCGGATCGACCGGGTACAACCTCGCCGCCGGCGGGCCCATCGTGCAGCCGACGCTCGATGCCCTGCTGCTGACGCCGATAGCCCCGCACACGCTGACGAACCGGCCGATCGTGATTCCGGCCGCCACGCCGGTCCGCGTGCAGCCGGTGATCGACGATCGGGACGAAGTGTATGTGACGTTCGACGGCCAGGCCGGATTTCAGCTCGAGGCCGGCGACGAGATCCGCGTCTGCCGCGCCGATCGCATGCTCCGGCTGATTCGGCCGTCCACGCGGAGCTACTTCGCCGTGCTGCGCGAAAAGCTGAAGTGGGGCGAACGGTAAGGAATTGGGCGGGTGAGGCGGGTTGGGCAGGTGAGGCAGGTAGGACAGGCCCTAGCCGCCCTCCCGACCTGCCCGACCTGCCCCACCCGCCCCACCTGCCCTTCACGGCATTGTCAGCAGCGCCGTCATGGAGTCGATGCCTTCCCACACGTTCCGAATCCGCACGTTCTCGTTGGCGCCGTGCTGGTTGTTGTCGAAATTCACGATGGACAAGCCGAACGTCGGTATCTTCAGCACGTCCGTGAACACGTAAAAGGGCGCGCTGCCGCCGATAGTCGGGAGCCGGACGATGGGCCCACCGGCCGCATCACTCAAGGCTTTTGCGATCGCGGCGGCAATGGGCAGGGTCAACGCCGTCCGGCCCGCGGGATAGCCACCGCTGCGCGTCACCTGCGCAATCCACGGATGCGCACCGCGCAACGCGGCATCGGGTGCCCGGTCCACAAGGAAAAACCCGTGTTTTCGGACGTGCGCGACGAGGCGATCGAACTGCTTTGCCGGCTCGATGGCCTTGACCAGTCTCAGATCCAGTCGAGCGCTCGCCGACGCGGGAATGACGGTGCGTCCCTGGCCACCGATGCCGCCGCCCGCTTCGTACGCGTTGATGTTGAGCGTCGGCAGGTTGTGGCGCAGCTCCAGACGATCGGCCTG
>QHWF01000071.1 GCA_003222455.1 Acidobacteriota bacterium | reverse complement strand
GGACGAAAGACGCGCCGGACGTGCGCGCCGACTTCAAGATCGAGCAGGGCGGCTTCCGTCAGTTCAGGTACGACACCTTCGGCGGCTCCGTGAATTACAGCGGTCAGGGTGTCACGGTCGATTCACGGCTCCAGCAGAACCCGACCACGTGGCTCTCGGCCAAAGGATATCTTCCGCTGGCGCTTTTCAAGCCCGGCACGGCTGAGAGTCGCGCAACCGCCCACGGCGCTGCCTTCGCTCCGGAAGATCGCATCGACCTCCATATCGACACCAGTCCGATCGATATCGGCCTCGTGCAGGGCTTTACGACGGCGCTGACCGATGTGAACGGAACGCTGCAGGCCAAAATCGATGTGTCCGGCTCTGCGGCCGACCCCCACGCGGAAGGTCTGGTGACGATCGAGAACGGGACCTTCACTGTCGTCCCGACCGGCGTCACCTACACGAATCTGGGCGGTCGCATCGAGCTTCAGCCCGAACGGGTGCACATCGGCGCGATCAGCGTGCTCGACAATCATCTGAACGCGCTCAACCTCAGCGGCGATCTCGCGGTGCACGAACGCGAGGTCGGCAGCGTGCAGATCTACGTCAATGCCGACGACTTCAAAGTGATCGATAACAAGAACGGCAACGTGCGGATCTACAGCAGCCTGGGGCTGAGCGGAGAGCTGCGCGCCCCGCGCGTCGAAGGCGAGCTCGGTGTGACCACCGGTCAAGTCAACCTCGATCCGATCCTCGCTGCCGTCGGCGATTCGGCGTACGCGACGAAACCGACCGAATTCACAACCGGCGCGACGAGCGATCAGGGTGAGCAAGCCGCACCGGGCATGTTGGATGCGTTAGGGATGGACGTTCACCTGACGGTCCCGAACGACCTCGTCGTCAAGGCGAGCGATCTGAAGGCCCCGGGCGCCGTCCTCGGCCTCGGTGCCTTGGCCGTGACGCTTGGCGGCGACGTGCGGGCCCAGAAAGAGCCGGGCAAGAGTCTTCGACTCGTCGGCACGGTCAACACGGTCCGTGGGTTTTACGACTTCCAGGGCCGCCGGTTCACCATTTTGCGCGACGGGAACGTCCGGTTCGAAGGCCTCGAGGACATCAATCCTTCGCTCGACCTCCAGGCCGAGCGGGTGATTCAGGCGGTCACTGCTCGTGTTCGCGTGCGCGGGACGGTGCAGAAACCGGAGATCGAGCTTTCCAGCGTTCCGCCGCTCGAACAGGCCGACATCCTCGCGCTCATCGTGTTCAACCAGCCGATGAACTCCCTCGGCGAAGGAGACCAGGTGTCGCTCGCACAGCGCGCGCAGGCGATGGCCATCGGCTCGGTCAGCGGCGGCATCGCGAAGTCGGTCGGCAGTGCGCTGAATCTGAACGAGTTCGAGCTCAATCTTGCGCCCCAGGGCGGAACGGGTCCCGAGGTGACGCTCGGGCAGCAGGTCGGCCAGAACCTCTACGTGAAACTCCAACAGGGGATCGGCGATCAGAGCACGACGAACGTCATCCTGGAGTACGAGTTGACGAAGTGGCTGCGCTTCCGCACCAACGTGCTTCAGGGGTCCTCCACGCAGCAGCAGTTGTTCCAGCGCATGCAGGGCAGCGGCGCGGATTTGCTGTTCTTCTTCAGCTACTAGCCGGGCGCTTCGCTGCAACGTGCTGGATGCTTCGCTGCAAGGTGCTAGCAGGCTGCTGAAAAACGCAGCCTGAAGTGAAAAGTTAAAACAGAAAAGTTAAAAGCAGGCGGAAAATCGCATTTTCTGTTTTGGCTTTTCAGTTTCAACTTCAGGTCGGCGCCTTTTTCAACGACCTGCTCGGCGCTGCCACTGCAAGGTGCGGGGCGGCGGTCGCTGCAGTGCTGGGCGCTTCGCTGCAGCGTGCTTGGCGCGTGAGATATCATTCGCAGCATTTGTTTTCCGCGTGGGATGGTCAGCGCTCATCGTGGCCGCAATTGTCGTTGCCCTCGCGCTGCTGGTGCGGCTGGTCGAACCGTCCTTCGCTTTCTATCCGCTCGCGGGAGAGACGGTCACGCCACGCGATCTCGGTCTTGACTTCGAGTCACTGACGATCACCAGCAGCGACGGTGAGCGGCTTCAGGCGTGGCGCCTGCCGGTCGAGCCGGCTCGCGCGCACATCATCTACTTCCATGGAAACGGCGGAAATCTTTCGGTGTGGGCGCCGATCGTGGCGCATCTGCCCCGGCGCGGATATTCGGTGCTCACGTTCGACTATCGAGGTTACGGCCTCAGTACCGGCCGACCCACCGAGCGCGGGCTCTATCGGGACGTCAAAGCCCTGCTCGACCGGGTCCAACCCGACAGCAATCGGTTCATGCCGATCGTGTACTGGGGACGCTCACTCGGCACCACGATGGCGGCGTATGCGGCGACGGTGAAACGACCCGACGGCCTGATTCTCGAATCGGGATTTCCCAGTGCGCGAAAGCTCATTCGATCCTCGCCACCGCTCGCGTTTCTGGGGCTGTTTTCGACCTACCGTTTTCCCACCGCCGACTTGTTGAAGCACGTGGATGCGCCGGTCCTGGTGATTCATGGCGACCGGGACCGCGTCGTCCCTTTCGCGCTCGGCCACGAGCTGTTCGAGCGCATCCCGGGACCGAAGCAGTTCGTGACCGTCCATGGTGGCGACCACAACGACGTCACGCCTCCGGATGAAGCTGCGTACTGGACCGCAGTGGACACTTTCATTCGAACGATCAACCGTTGACGTCGGACCAAGCACTCTTCAGCGACAGCGCCGGCACTTTGCGACGATACCCATCCAGCACCATGCAGCGACAGCGCCGAGCACCCTCAGCGACAGCGCGAAGCACGCCACAGCGATAGCGCGACGCACGCTGCAGCGATAGCGCGACGCACGCTGCAGCGATAGCGCTAAGCACCGGTGCAGCGACAGCGCGTCAGGCGGTTGCCAACGATGCCACCTGTACGCGCGCATCGTTGAAACACGCGCCGCCACCCAAATCCGTGAGCGTGTCTGGCACGAGGGCCGTGCCAGTGGTGTTGTTTCGAACGCTGCGCCGCCACAGGCCTTTGGGCAGGCTGACCGTGCCGCGACGGATCATCGGAGCGACGTGCAGCGGACAATGCACCTCGCCGAGTGCGTTGAACACACGGACGTAATCGCCGTCCACCAGTCCCCGCTCCAGCGCATCGTCGGGGTTCATGAGCAGCTTCACGTCGGGCCGCGGCAGCTCGCCCAGCGTGGAGCTGACGGTCCGTTCACTCGCCGGCGAAATCAGCGCGAGCGGATATCGGTCGGTCGCCGGATCGGGCTGGTATGCGTAGAGACCGGCCGGTGCGGTTTCGTCGAGCTCGCGTGCGAACAGGTTGACCTTGCGATCCGGGGTGTTCGGGAACACGTCCACGAACTGAATCGGCGCGAGCCCGAACGGCGGCGCAGGCGGCCTGCCGTTCCGCAGATCGTTTCCAATCGTGCCCGGCAGCTGGTCCAGTATGTGGACCATCAAATCGAGCTCTCCGGCCGGCTCGTGTTCCGTCAGCAGACCGAGCCGTGTGCACAGCTCGCCGAACACGTCGGCGTTCGATCGCGACTCACCGACGGCATCCACCACCTGCCGTCCGAGATCCAGGTGGATCGGCCCGTACGCTCGCGCGAAATCATAGCCTTCGAGGAACGTGGTGGCGGGCAGGACAACGTCCGCGTACAGCGCCGTGTCCGTCATCACCTGCTCGAACACCACGGTGAACAGGTCCTCGCGCTCGAGTCCCCGCAGCACACGCTTCTGATCCGGCACCGTCGCGGCGGGGTTGCAGTTGTACACGAACAGCACCTTGACCGGTGGATCGGTGTACTCCGTCAAGGCGCGTCCGAGATGGTTCATGTTCACGAGGCGCGTCGATGGCTCGGAGCTGTCGATCCAGGATCGGTCGATGTTCCAGGAGGCGGAGTTGCTCATCGAATAGCCGCCGCCACGAACGCCGAACTTGCCGCCAACCGCCGGCAGCGCCAGGACGGCCATGGCCGCATTCCCGCCGTTACGGTTGCGTTCCAGTCCCCACCCGCAGCGGATCAGCGCCGGCGAGCTCGTCGCGTACAGATCCGCGGCGCGTTCGAGCATCTCGGGATCAAGGCCGGCGAGCGCGGCAGCTTCGGTAATCGTCCACGGTTCGGCGCGCTCGCGCAGGGGCCCGGCACCCCGCGTGTGATCGCGCAGGAACGCCTCGTCTGCGAAGCCGTTGGCGAACAGATAACGGTGAATCGCGAGAGCGACCACCACATCGGTGCCGGGCTGGACGGGCAGATGGATGTCGGCGGCGCGGGCCATTGCGGTGGATCGCGGATCCACGACGATTAACTTCGCGCCGCGCTTCTGCGCCTCGCGGACGAACGGGATCAGATGGATGCCCGATGCCGACGGATTCACGCCCCACAGGACGATGAGCTTCGCGTCGGGATAGTCCTGATACGTGACCGAGGGCATCTTGCCGTAGAGGGCGAGGTTCGCGGCCCCGGTGGGCGCGGCGCACACCGTCCGCGCCAGCCGCGAGGTGCCGAAGCGGCACCAGAGTTGCGCATCGAGGTTGTCCTGGGTGAGGAGACCATTCGAGCCGCCGTACGAGTAGGGAAGAATCGATTCGCCGCCCGTGTCACGCTTCGCGCATCGAAAGCGATCGACGATGAGCTCGAGCGCCTCGTCCCAGGGAACGCGTTTGAATTGCCCCGCCCCTTTCGCCCCTCGCCGAACGGCAGGGTAGAGCAGGCGGTCGGGGCCGTACACGCGCTCGCCGAACTTGCGCACCTTCGCACAGATGTAGCCGCCGGTAACCGGGTTCTTGTGGGAGCCGTCAATCTCGAGCACCCTGCCGCGCTGGACCGTCACCGCCAGGCTGCACGCGTCGGGACAATCGAGGGGGCACGCCGTTTCAACGATGGAGGCCGGGCCGCCAAGGACCGGTGCGATTCGAGAGGGCATGCGCTGTACGATAACACCTTTTTCAAGTCTCAAGTCTCAAGTCTCAAGTCTCAGCGCCTGTGTGACGTCTCAACGCCGCGCCAGCAACAGTGTAAAGTTGTGCGTTGAGAGTTCTTGAGCGTTGAGCCTTGAGCCTTGAGACTTGGATACCCGCCCGCACGTCGTGATTCTCGGTGGTGGATTCGGCGGCCTGTTCGCCGCGCGCGCGCTCGATCGCGCCCCAGTCCGCGTCACGCTGATCGATCGCCATAACTACCATCTGTTCCAGCCGTTGCTGTATCAGGTGGCGACCGCGTCGTTGTCGCCGGCCGATGTCGCGTCGCCGATTCGATGGGTGCTGCGGCGGCAGAAGAACGTCGAAGTTCTGCTCGCCGAGGCGAGAGCGGTCGATCCCGTGCGGCGGCATGTGGTCCTCGATCCCGAAAACGTCATTCCATTCGACTACCTCCTTCTCGCGACCGGTGCGGCGCACTCGTATTTCGGTCACGACGATTGGGAGCGGAGGGCGCCGGGACTCAAGACGCTCGATGATGGGCTGAAAATGCGCCAGCAGATCCTGCTGGCGTTCGAGGCGGCCGAGCGGGCGGCCAGCGTGGACGACCAACGGCGGCTGTTGACGTTCGTGATCGTCGGCGGCGGACCGACAGGCGTGGAGCTCGCCGGCGCGCTCGCCGAAATCGCGCGGCAGTCGCTGCGGCATGACTTCCGACGCATTCGTCCCGAATCGGCGCACATCGTGCTGCTCGAGGGCAGTCCGCATCTGCTCGGCGCCTTTCCGGAACCGCTGCGCGAGGCGGCACGGCATTCGCTCGAGCGTCTCGGGGTCGAGGTACGGACAGATGCGCAGGTGGTCGGCGTCGATGGAGAGGGCGTGCTGTGGCGGGCCGCATCCGCGGAACCGTCGAACGCGCCCCGGCGCATCGCCGCGGAGACGATCCTGTGGGCAGCCGGCGTCGCCGCTTCACCGCTGGCACGCTCGATCGGCGTGCCGCTCGATCGCGCGGGCCGCATCGCCGCGGAGCCGACACTGGCCGTTCCCGGTCACCCAACGATCTTCGTCGCTGGTGACATTTGTGCGTTCGCGGAGAACGGAAAACCGTTACCGGGCGTCGCGCAGGTCGCGATGCAGCAAGGTGCGCACGCAGCCCGGAACATCGTGCGTGCCATCCGACAACAGGCGCTCGAATCCTTTCACTATCGCGACTACGGCATCATGGCGACGATCGGACGCGGATCGGCGGTGGGCGACATCTTCGGCCTGAGAATCACGGGCTATTTCGCGTGGCTGTTCTGGATCTTCCTGCACATCTTCTGGCTCATCGGTTTCCGCAACCGCATCGCCGTCATGTTCGAATGGGCCTGGGCCTACATCACGTTTCAACGCCGGGTGCGCCTGATCACTGCCGAGCACGCGTGGCAGAGGTCCACGGATGTGCCGTCGGACCGCCGACCTGATTGATCGACACCACTCCGCGATTCTCGATGCCTGCATGGATGGCGCGACGATCGAGACGCTGAAGACGGGCGCGGCGCGCCTCTCGCGCTCATGCGGCCTGACTCGTGACGACACGGCGATCGTTCGACTGATCCGTCAACGACTCGTCCGCAGGCAGCACTGATCAACGATTCCGGTGCACAGAAGGATCGCGACCATTCGAATGTCCGCTCACCTCCGAACGGCTCTTCACGAAGTCTCGAAGAAACACGAAGTCACGAAGGCCCGTGTACAAGACTTTCTTCGTGTCTTCGTAGTCTTCGAAACTTCGTGATGATCCGTGCGGACCTGCTCCAGCGATCCCGGCTCGAAGGTCTGCAGGGCTCCAAATCCGCAGACAGAGTGCCCGCATTCGTTCCGAGCGATAATCGGCTGATGACGCGGTCGCGCCGGTTGAACGCCGTCGGTCGCAACGTCCTCCGCAAAGAAGGGATCGAGAAAGTCACCGGCACGGTCCGTTACATCGACGATCTCTCCTTTCCCGGAATGCTTCATGCGCGAACGATCCGCTCCACCATTCCAGCGGGCGAAATCGTCGGTATCCGGCTGAACTTCGACACGGACGGCTTTACCATCGTCGATCACCGCGATATCCCGGGTCGCAACGTCGTCGCGCTGATCGAGGACGATCAACCGAGCCTCGCCGCCCGCGCCGTTCGCCACGTCGCCGAGCCGATCCTGCTGCTCGCTCATCCGGATCGCGACGTGCTCCGGTCGGCGGATGTCGAGATCGAGTATCGGCAGACGCCACCGCAGTACGACGCCGGCACCTCACCTGCGATCTTCAAGACGATCGCCATCGACAAGGGCGATGTCGAAGCCGGTTTTCGAGCGGCCGATGTGATTGTCGATGGCGACTACCGCACGGGCCATCAGGAACAGCTCTATATCGAGACGAACGGCGTGATTGCCGTGCCCGATCCCGCCGGCGCCGATCACGGCATCACGGTTTACGGCTCGATGCAGTGTCCGTACTACGTGCATCGCGCGTTGAAAATCCTGCTTGGCCTTCCAGATGAAAAGGTCCGCGTCGTTCAGACAGAGACCGGCGGCGGCTTCGGCGGCAAGGAAGAATACCCGTCGATGATCGCCGGCCACGCGGCGCTGCTGGCGTGGAAATCGGGCCGGCCGGTGAAGCTGGTGTACGACCGTGTCGAAGACATGCTGGCGACCACGAAGCGGCATCCTGGTGTCATTCGTCATCGCACGGGCGTGACGCGCGACGGTCGTCTGACGGCCATGGACATCGACGTTCTGCTGGATGGTGGCGCCTATGCCACACTCAGCGCGGTGGTGTTGTCGCGAGGCGTCCTTCACGCAACGGGGCCGTACGGCTGCGATCACGTCCGAATCCGCGGCCGGGTGACGATGACGAACACCCCGCCAAATGGAGCCTTTCGCGGCTTCGGTGCGCCGCAAACCCAGTTCGCCACCGAGGTTCACATCGATCGCATCGCCGATCGGCTCGGCATCGATCCGGTGCGCATCCGGGAGGTGAACGCGCTGCGTCCCGGTGATACGACCGCCACTGGTCAGCGCCTTGGCGCGGATACGAGTGCACTCCAGGTGTTGCGCGAAGCCGTGAAGCGCACCGGTTTCAAGCGCCGTCGCCGCCAGCTGTCCCGGGGTCTGACCCCGGGGTCAGACCCGTCTCGAACGCGTCCGCTTCGGGGGATCGGGTTGTCGCTCATCTTCCACGGCTCAGGATTCACGGGCGGCGGCGAGGTGAAGCTCGCGTCCAGAGCGTCACTGGCGCTCACCGAACGAGGCGCGCGCATTCTCGTCGCCAGCACCGAGATCGGCCAGGGCACGCGGACGATGCACGCTCAGATCGTGGCCGAGACGCTCGGGATTCCGTACGACGCGGTCGAAGTGAACGCCGCGGACACCGGCGTGGTGCCGGACAGCGGACCGACGGTGGCATCGCGGACCTGCATGATCGTCGGGCGCATCCTGCAGCGGTGCGCCGAGGAGATGAAAGCGCGGCTCGGCCGGATGACACCGAAACAGTACCTTCGCGCGCACGGACCGCTGATGATCACGAAGGAATACGAACGTCCGGCGGAGATGCGATGGGACGACGCGATGTACCGGGGCGACGCCTACGGCACGTATGGATGGGCGTGCGATGTGGTGGAGCTCGAGATCGATCGCGACACCTGGGAGGTGAAGCCGGTGATGTTCACGAGCGTGCACGAGATCGGCCGTCCGATTCATCCTCTGCTCGCGCGCGGACAAATCGAGGGCGGCAGTGCGCAGGGCCTTGGGTATGCATTGCTCGAGGAGGTGGTGATGCGCGACGGCCGGATGGCCAACGCGCAGCTCACGAACTACATCATCCCGACAACGCTCGATACTCCGCCGATGGACATCGTGATGCTCGGGATCCCCTACCCGCACGGTCCGTTCGGGGCCAAGGGTGTTGGCGAGATGCCCATCGACGGACCGGCCCCCGCCGTCGTCAACGCGCTGCGGCATGCGGGGATCGATCTGCGAGAGATCCCGGCTACGCCTGAAAGGGTGATGAGGGGGGAAGTCTCAAGTTTTGAGAGTTGAGAGTTGAGAGTTGAGAGTTGAGAGTTGAGAGTTGAGAGTTGAGAGTTGAGAGTTGTACTGATGCTCAACGGCAGGCGGACACGTCTGGACGTGCATCCGATGAAGCGCCTGCTCGACGTGCTGCGCGAGGAGTGCGGACTCACTGGAACGAAGGAAGGCTGCGGAGAGGGTGAGTGCGGCGCCTGCACGCTGCTGGTTGACAACCGACCGGTGAACTCGTGCCTGGTGCCGGTGGCGCACGTCGCCGGGGCGCGCGTGATGACCATCGAGGGGCTCCGCGGGCGCCATCCGCTGCAGCGGGCGTTCGTCGAGCACGGCGGCGCGCAGTGCGGCATCTGCACGCCGGGCATGATCATGGCGGCGGTCGCCGTCGGCCGGAAGCCGGCGCTCGATCAGATCCGCACCGGCCTGGCCGGCAACCTGTGTCGGTGTACGGGGTACGAGGCGATCTACCGATCGGTCATGCGCGCGCGCTGAATCTGGAGGTAACCGAGGGGACGGAGGATGAGGGAACGGAGAGACGAGGGAACGGAGAGACGAGGGAACGGAGAGACGAGGGAACGGAGAGACGAGGGAACGGAGAAGACGGAGCTAACGGGATCACACAGAGAAACGGAGCAACGGAGATAACAGAGTTCATTTGTACTGGGAATTCTCCGTTGCTCTGCGCCTCTGTGTTATGCCGTTTCCTCCGTCCGCTCCGTTCGCTCGGACACGGACACAATCGCATGATCGGATCGATAGCGAATCGAACGCTGCTCCAGCCGAAGTCGCTCGCCGACGCACTGAAGATGCTGCGCGACGAGGGTCCGCTCACGCCGCTTGCCGGCTGCACCGATTTGTACGTCGCGCTGAACTTCGGCACGTTGAAAGACGTCCGTTTTCTCAACCTGTGGGGACTCGAACGGCTGCGGCCGATTGGCATCCGCGCCGGAATGCTCGCCATTGGCGCGCTGGCGACGTATACCGATCTGATTCGGTCGCCGGTTGTGCGCAAGCGCCTGCCGATGCTCGTGGCGGCGGCGCGCGAAGTCGGCGGCGTCCAGATTCAGAATCGCGGCACGATCGGCGGCAATGTCGTCAACGCGTCGCCGGCCGGCGACACCTTGCCGGTACTGGCCGCTGCCGACGCCGTCGTCGTGCTCCAGAGCGCCGGCGGCGTGCGGCGTATCCCGTTCAACGCCTTCTATACCGGCTATCGGCAGACCGTGCGCCGCAGCGACGAGATCGTGGTGGCGCTCGAAATCGCACCGATCCGCGGCCGTCAGTACTTCCGCAAAGTCGGCACGCGAGCGGCGCAGGCGATTTCGAAGGTCGTGATGGCTGGCGTCGCGGGGACGCCGCCCCGGATTGCGCTGGGCAGCGTCGCGCCGACGGTGATTCGGGCGGCGCAGACCGAAGCAGCAATCGCCGGCGGCGCGTCGCTCGAGGCTGCGCAGCGGATCCTGGCCGACGAGCTTTCGCCGATCGACGACATGCGCTCGACCGCCGAGTACCGCCGCCGCGTGGCAGTGAACCTGCTCGCGCAATTCGTGCTCGGGCGCTGATCACGGCCCGCGGCCGGTCGCCGAATTATGGTACGCTCGGTGGCCAACGCACGAATCGCCACGTGCCGCATGCCTTAGTGGTCCGTTTCGTAATTACGGTGACGCACCGAGGGCGCCGAGGCGCCCGGGGTCCCCAACGCGGCAGCCGCGTTGGGGTGGAGCCGGGATGCATCGGCGGCCGAATTCCACCGTAATTATGAAACGGGCCACTTCGTCTCAGTAACGTCAGATGCGCGTCGCTGTCGTTGTCGTCGGGGATCTCGGGCGCAGTCCCCGCATGCAGTACCACGCGCGTGCCCTTGCTGCGAGACAGGTCTTCGTCGATCTCATCGGCTACGAGGGCGCCGGGCTGCCGCACGCGATCGCCGACGATCCCTCGATTGCCGTCCACCGCGTCAGCGAACCGCGGCTGCGGGATCGTTCGCGTCGGTCGGTGACGCTCTATGTGCTGTTGGCCATGGTGGACGGCATCCGGTCCACTTTCCGTCTCGGACGCGCGCTCTGGAACATCCCGTCGCCCGACCTGATCCTCGCGCAGACTCCGCCGTCGGTGCCGACCCTCGTCGTCGCCTCGCTGGTGGCGCGTCTGAAGAAGGCGAGGCTGGTGCTCGACTGGCACAACCTGGGGTACACCCTCGCCGCCTTACGACTAGGCCGCCGGCATCCGATGGTGCGATTCGCGCGCTGGTTCGAGCGCATCTTCGGACGAACGGCCGACGCACATCTCTGCGTGTCGCGTGGCTTCGCGAAGTTCCTCGAGGACCGCTTCCGACTGTCGCCGGTGGCGGTGCTCTACGACCGGCCCGGCGCCGCGTTCTGCGCCATCGAGCGCACCGAGCGCGAACAGATCCGGCAGGCGCTGGTTTCCCGACTGGGCATCAGGGGTGGTGGACCGGTCGGCTTCATCGTCTGTCCGACGAGCTGGACCGAGGACGAAGACTTCGATGTCGTGATCGAGGCCGTCCGGGATCTGGAGGACCGCATCCGCGGCTGGGAGGCGGGTGAGGATGGCCGCCGGTTCGTCGAGCTCGTAATTCTGGTAACCGGCGACGGCCGGCGCCGCAAGGAATTCGAGCGGCGGTTCGCCGGGCTGCCGGCTCGGCGTGTGCAACTCCGGACGCGATGGCTGGAGCCTGAGGACTACCCGC
>QHWF01000939.1 GCA_003222455.1 Acidobacteriota bacterium | reverse complement strand
TGAATCTCACCCAGGAAGCCGAGAAGATGCCGGAGGCCGAATACAGCTTCAAGCCGGGAACGACGGCTGAGGTCCGCCCGTTCGGACGCGTGATCGCGCACGTGGCGGAAGCCCAGTTCGGGCAGTGTTCGAGCGTGAACGGCGTCCCGAACCCGATGCAGGGGAAACACCTCGAGGAAGAACTGAAGACCAAGGCGGAAATCGTCAAGGCGCTCGCCGACTTTCATGTTCGCGTCGAGCGCGTTCGCGCAACCGCCAGGTGGCGGTGGCCAGGGTGGTCAGAAGGTCGGTCTCGCCACCAGCCTGCAGCGCGGCTATGCCAACATCAGGAGCCGTGTATCTGCGGTCGAAGAACATCGTGCCGCCGTCTACCGAGCGGATGCAGGGCGGGCGGGGACGAGGGCGTTAGGAATTCAGAATTCAGAATTTGGGAATTTGGAATTCGCGATTGGATTTGCGTGATTTGACTCTGTGATTCGGAATGCGCGCATTCATTTTGGGATGCGCGCACTCATCCTTCAGATTTCAGCCTTCAGCCTTCACACTTCACACTTCACACTTCGCTTCCTTTTGACATATACACGCTTCGCCCTCGCGCCCTCGAGGCGTTACGAGAGAGCCGCCGTGCGCTGGTTGCACTGTGGCGCGGGTTGGAGAGCATCCTGACAGCCTGAACGCCAGATTCCGAACGGAGCGACGTGGTGAAGGATCGCTTGCCTCGCGGTATCGAGTGGCTGCTCCGCATCGGGCTTCCTGCCGACCAGCGCGAGCCGATTGCCGGCGATCTGGCAGAGGAGTACAGCGCACGACGCCGCGACGATGGCTCGATGCGCGCGACCGCGGCGCTCTGGTGGCAGGCTGCGTGGCTCGCGTGGGTCTTTCGCTGGAAGCGAACCGTGCGGGGACGTGAACTGCCGCCGATTGGCGACGAGATTCGAAGGAGAGCGATCGTGTGGGAATCGGTGTGGCAGGACATCGCCTTCGGTATACGAATGCTTCGGCGGCAACCCGCGTCCTTTGCGACCTCTGCGTTCAATCGTGACGTTCTCTCTCTAGAGCCTATAGCCGTCGCCGAGCAACGCCCGCGTGAGGGCCGTCTGTTCGGGCCTGTCTCACCTGCCGATTTCTTTGATTGGCGCCGCGACACACGCTCGCATGTCCAGCGCAAGCGAGCCGCGAGTGTATCTCGTCGTCTCCCTGATTCTCGCCGCCGTTGCGCTGCTCGCGGTGGCTGTGCCGTCGGCGCGGGCGACGCGGATCGATCCGATCGCGGCACTGCGGGATTCGTAGTTGTCTGGGAGCGTGTCCGACGAACTGACGCCGCCGTGGAACGCAAAGGCCGCGAAGGCCGCAAAGAATCCTGTCACACTTTGCGTCCTTTGCGACCTCTGCGTTCAATCGTGACGTTCTCTCTAGAGCCCTAGAGCCAGAAGCCAGGCGCCGAAAGCCTTTGTGGTCCTTTGTGCCCTTTGTGCCCTTGTCGTGTACGAAACCATTCGTATTGACACTACGAAGACTGTCGTAGATAATACCGGCCCATGAACGGACCCCGTCGGAAGCCGACTGATGCCGAGCTGGCCATCCTGCGTGTCCTGTGGGCGCGCGGTCCAAGCACCGTGCGCCAGGTGGCCGAGATCATGGGCCGCGAAACCGGCTACACCACCGTCCTGAAGCTCCTCCAGATCATGACCGAGAAAGGCCTCGTTCGGCGCGACGAGTCTTCGCGGACGCACGTATACGCGCCCGCCTACTCGCAGGACCACACCGAACGGCAGCTCGTCACCGATCTGATGAACCGCGCGTTCGGCGGCTCCGCGGCGAAGCTGGTTCTTCAGGCGCTCGCGTCGACGAAAGCGTCTCCGGAAGAGCTCGCCGAAATCAAAAAGCTGATCGACAAGCAGCGGGGAGGGCCCCGATGAATGCATTCATGCAGGTTGCCGGTTGGACGCTGGTTCATTTTCTCTGGCAGGGCGCGGCGATCGGGTTGTCGATTGCCGTCGCCCTTCGATTGACGTGCCGCCGATCGCCGAACCTTCGCTATCTGATTGCATGCGCCGGCTTGTTGACGATGATGGCCGCACCGGTCGCGACGGCCTATCTGCTTCGGCCCGCCATGACATCGGCGCATGCGGGAATCGCCCTCGACGCTGCAACCAGTTCCATGCTCGACGCGCGGCTATCCCTCAGGCGAGCCACGCTGGAATCCGGCGGAGGCGGGACGGGCCGCGACTCGGAGAAGGCCGAGCGCCTCGCGCGCTCGCTGCCGCAGGCAGCGCGGATCTTCAGACCTGTCGCGGCACGCGCGGCCTCCTGGACCTCGTTGGATCGAGCTCGGGTCGATCGTGTCCTTCGCGGCGTCACCATCGCGTGGTTACTCGGAGTAGCCGGCTTGCTCGGCCGCATCGCTGGAGGATGGTGGCAGGTGCGCCGACTGCATCGGATGGCCATTGCCACTCGTTCGTCGCGCTGGCAGACCGCCTGCCGCCGTATCGCCTACCGCCTGGGACTCCCAGCCGCAGCGCACGTCGTCGAGTCGGCGCTCGTCGAGGTGCCGACGCTTGTCGGATGTCTGCGGCCAGTCATCCTGCTGCCGATCGCGGCGATGGCTTCGCTGACGCCGGGACAGGTCGAAGCGATCCTGGCACACGAGCTTGCGCACATCCGCCGCCACGACTACGCGATCAACCTGCTGCAGACGCTTGCCGAAACGTTGCTCTTCTATCATCCTGCCGTGTGGTGGGTGTCGACGCGCATTCGCGCCGAACGCGAGCACTGCTGTGACGAAATCGCCGTGGAGGTTTGTGGCGATGCGCTCGCGTACGTGAAAGCGCTCATGGAGCTCGAGGCGTGGCGTACGCTGCCGACGATCCTCG
>QHWF01000070.1 GCA_003222455.1 Acidobacteriota bacterium | reverse complement strand
GGGCGCAAGGAAATCGGTTATGACAATGCCGTACTTCGTGTTGATCTATGACACCGTCGCGAACTTCGTCGAACGCCGGCAGCCGCACCGCGAGGCGCATCTCGCGCTCGTTGACGCCGCGCATCGCGACGGATCGCTCGTGCTTGCTGGCGCGCTGAAGCCTGCCGACGGCGCACTGCTCCTGTTCCGTACCGATGACATCGCCGCGGTGGAAGCATTCGCCCGGCGCGATCCGTATGTGATCAATGGGCTCGTTACCAGCTGGCGCGTCGCGCGAAGCGCTACGGCGTGGCGCGGAGGCGGCAGCCGGACTGGGAGATGTCCGCCTAAAGACGGCCGCCACGTGTTTCTCTGCGGGTTCCGCGAGTTCTGCGTTGATCGTCGTGGCGGTGCGGATTCGCTGAGACGGCACGCGCTCACCCGGAATGAGACTACCATGATAGGCGTGCGACGGTTGGCCTTCACTGGTGCGCTTGCGTGTCTCGCGATGGCCGGGCCGATCGCCCAGACGCCCCTGGCCCGCGACGACCGTCCCTTCCGATCCGGCATCGAGCTGACGAGCATCACGGCGACAGTGACCGATTCGGCCGGCCGGCTGGTCACCGGCCTCGATCGCGACATGTTCGAGGTCTTCGAAGACGGCATCCGACAGGAGATCACGCAGTTCACGCGCGAACGGGTCCCGGTCGGCCTCGGCGTGCTGCTCGACATCAGCGACAGCATGTTCGGACAACGCATCCAGGACGCGCGCGCCGCGGTCCGCCGCTTCCTGTTCGAGCTTCTCGACAGCGCCGACGAATTCTTCATCCTGGCGTTCAATCACGCACCGAAGACGCTGACCGGGTGGACCCATACGGCCGACGATGTGACGCGCGCCCTGAACGGCCTGCGGCCATTCGGCGGCACAGCGGCGTACGATGCCGTCGTCGAGGCACTGCCGATGATCGAGCGTCGTGCGCGCCAGAGGGCCGCCTTGTTGATCATCTCGGACGGCGCCGACACGGCCAGCAACGTGTCGATGCGCGACGTGAAATCGGCGCTGCTGCGCAGCGACGCCTTCGTGTACGCGATCGCCATCGATTCGCCCGACCGCCAGGCGATCAATACCCGCGTGAACGCGGACGCGCTGCGGGAGCTCACCGGACAGAGCGGCGGCCGGACCGAAGTGGTTCACAGTTCCACGGATCTCACTGAAGCGTCGGCGCGCATCGCCGACGAACTGAACCACCAGTATGTACTCGGGTATACGCCCACCCACGCCGCTGACGGCCGGTATCACAGTCTTCGCGTGCGGATCGCCGGATCCGAATACAAGGTGCGGGCTCGAAACGGGTACGTCGCGACGCCTGCTCGCGGGCGCAGCTGAAACACGGCGTTTCCGTTCCTGCCCATCTTTTTTGCACTGGCGCTAACAACATAAGAGGAGGGCGTATGACGGCTGGCACCGGCGCGTTTTCAGGGCTGTCCCGCATCGGTCAAATCGCGATGATCGTGCACGATCTGCCGCGTGCGGTCGCATTCTATCGAGACGTCCTCGGCATGCGGTTCGTGTTCGAGGCCCCGCCGAAGATGGCCTTTTTCGACTGCACCGGCATCCGCCTGATGCTGTCGCTGCCGGAAACGGCGGAATTCGACCATCCCGGCTCGATCATCTATTACACGGTCGAGGACATCCAGGCGGCGGCGGCCGTACTCGAGTCGCGCGGGGTGGCGCTCGACAGCCCGCCGCACGTCGTTGCCCGGTTGCCGCACGCGGATCTGTGGATGACGTTCTTCCGCGATCCCGATTCGAACGTACTCGCCATGATGAGCGAGGTCACACGGTGAATGCGCCTCCGGCCCACAGCCGGAGCCCGGAACCTGCCATGACACACGGCACGACATTCAACGCAGAACTCGCAGAACAACGTGGGGTCCGGCTTCCCGCCTTCGCTACGAGAGGCCGCCGGCCGATTTCTTCACCAGCCCTGAAGGCGGCCCTAACGGCCTGCGCTGCCAGAAGCCGCCGATCAATCGGTTCACGAACCCACATCTTTTCAGATCTGCAGGATGGTGGCGTCAGCGGGCAGACCGGTCGCGGCCGCAATGGCGTCCGCATACAGCCGCACCTGCCGGGCATAATCGGATTGACGCTGCCGCAAATCGACATCCGTCTTGAAATCGACGACCATCCAGCGTCCGGCTTCTTCGAAGGCCAGATCCACGATCCCTTCGATCAGCGTCCCGCTCGAATCGGTCATGGCCACCGGCGTTTCGCGTCGACACGCCCCGCGCGCGCCTGCCGCGTGGGCGCGTTCGAGCAGGTAGTGCCGGAGCACACGCCTCGCCGTATCGGCCGCTTCCGCAATACCCTCGTCTGGCGCGCCGAGCGCACGGCCCTGAGCGCGCGCAATCGCATCGATGGTCGCGGGCGACGCGTCGAGCGGAACGTCGGCGAGCACCGCATGCACGAGCAGACCGAATGACGTCCCCGCCGGCCGCTGGACGCCCGACGGCCTGATCGAAAGCATCGCGACTTCCGGGTCGTGAAGGCCCGGCCCGGAACTGGTGGCCCATTCGCCGGCAGTCTTGACAGCGAGCGACGGGACGCGTCCGGATTGCCGGGCGGCGTCGCGCGCACTCCGCCACGCATCGTACGCGGCCCGGCGGCTCGAGACGACCTCGCGCGGCGCTTCCTTGACGATCAGCGCCTCTCGACGAATGCCGGACGCCGGCTTCACGTTGAGCGTCAGCCATCGCGGATCCCACCAGACGACGGAATACTCACCAAAGCCGTGCCGTCCTGGCGCGACCGTCCGGTTGTCCGGCAGCCGATCCTCGGGACGGATCAGCACCGCGTCCCGCGATTTGATCGGCGGACATCCGGGTGCGCGGGTCGAGCCCTGTCGAGCACCCGGCGCAGGATAGAGCGCGGAATTGAGCGAATCGAGCCACCCGCCCGCCCACGGCTCGTCGCCGATGGCGGGGACCACCAGCAGGTCACGCGCACGAGTGGCGGCCACGTAGGCGAGGCGGACACCTTCGGCCCGATCGCGAAGCACCTCCTCGGTCTCGTGATCGTGCAGGTCGCACGGCGCCCATCCGCCCAGCCTCACCGCGCACAGCCGGCGCTCTCCATCGAGATATCGGCTTGCCACGTCCCGGCTCAATTTGCACGTCAGGTCGGCCAGGATGACGATCGGGAACTCCAGGCCCTTCGCCTTGTGGACCGTCATCAGCCGCACGCCGCCACTGCCCTCTTCCACGATCGGCGGCTCGGTGGCGTCGGTGTCCTCGGCCGCGCGCCGGAGCTCGTCGATGAAGCCGCGGAACGAGATGCCGCCGTTCGCCTCGTACTGGCGCGCAAGCTCCGCGACGTGGAGGACGTTGGCCAGCGCCTGCTCGCCGCCCGGACGCAGGATGAAGCCGACGTGCGCGCGCGTCGCCGCGAGCAGCCGCGCGATGGTGTCGGCCACCGGCCGGTAATTCCGGCCGCGATGCAGGTCCTGCAGCACGCGCAGCGCGCCGGCAATCGGCAGCTGCTGCTCGACCGGTGCGTCGGTCAACGCGAGCTCGGCGCCGGAATTGCCGCCAAGCGCACGCGGGATGCGGTACGGATGAAACGCGCCGAACCGATCCCGGAACTCGAGCAGCTGTTCGTCGTCGATTGCGAAGAGCGATCCTTTCAGCGTCGCGAACACCGACAGCTCGTCGTCCGGCCATTCGATGGCGGCGAGAGCGGCGCGGATGGTCTCGACCTCTTCACGCCCGTGGAACGTCTTTCCGCCCACGAGCAGGTGCGGAATCCCGCGCGCCTCGACAGCCTCGAGATAGGCATGGGTGATGTCCTTGTCGTAGCTCGTGAACCGCCGGAACAGCACCGCAATGTGCCGCGGCTGAATCGGCACGCGGCGCTCGGTCCCGTCCGCTTGCCGCTCTGAGACGCTCCATCCACTGTCGTTCACGAGCCACTCGATGAACGCACCCACCGTGTCGGGCAGCGACTCTTCGACGGCACGAGCCGTCACGCTGTTGCCGTAGCTCCGGGCCGTCGAATACGGGGCCGGGACCGACAGCGCGACAACCGACGGCTGTGTGTCGTGGCCGGGCCGCCGTTCCGCCAGCGGGACGTAGGCGGCCTGAAGGGCAACCGGGTTGGCGGTCATGACGGCCGCGAAGGCCCGGTTCACGAAACGCTGGATCTCGGGAACGCTGCGGAAATTCGTCGTGAGCTGCAGCACACGGCCGCCGCATCGATCGAGATGGTTGCGCACAGCCCAGTAGGTGCCGACGTCCGCACCGCGGAACCGGTAGATCGCCTGCTTTGGGTCGCCGACGATGAACAGCTTGCCCGGTTGCGGTCGTGCCTCGCGCCAGTTCACCGCCGCGGCGTCGTCCGCGGCCAGCAGCAGGAGGATCTCGGCCTGTACCGGATCGGTGTCCTGGAACTCGTCGACGAAAATTCGCGTGAACCGCTGCTGGAGATACTCGCGCACTGCCCGATCGCGGCGAAGCACGTCGCGTGTGTGCGTCAGCAGGTCGACGAAATCCAACGCCCCCTGCCGGTTCTTGAGCGCCTGGTATCGTTCAACCGGCGGCGCAAGCTCCTGCTGCAGCAGGGCGGCCAGGTCGGCGTCGGCATCAGCCCGGAACTGCAGCAGCTCCGCATGAAACGCGTCGCGGGCCGCAAGCACCTGCGTGCGCGTTGCCGCGCCGTATCGGGCGCCATAGCCCTTTCTCGTCTTCGCCAACCCGTGATCGTGGGCCAGGTCGACCAGCCGCGCCTCCCAGCCGTCGAGATCGTGCTGACCGAGCGACTGCTCGAGTCGAATCTGACGGCTGAGACGCCGGACACCATCGAGCGATTTGTACAGGTTGTCTCGTTCGGATCCATCGGCGCTCAAGTCGCTGAGCGAATGCAGTCCCTGGATCGCGGCATCGAGCCGGCGACCGCGATCGAACGCGCGGCGCGTCCACGGATGGGCGAAGTCGCGAAGTTCGGCCACCGTCCGGCCGGCGGCCCGCAGCCGATCGATGGGGCCCGCGTCGAGCCCACCGAACCACGCCCCGCTGGTCCGCCTCAACGCGCGGCGAACGCCTTCCGGCGGATCCGCGAGCGCATCCTGCAGCCAGCCGTTGAACGCGCGCTCGTACAACGCGGCCGCCTGCGCGTCGGTGAGGACCGCGAACAGCGGATCGACCCGCGCCTCGACCGGCCGCTCACGGAGCAACTCCGCACAGAACCCATGAATGGTGTTGACGTGCGCTTCTTCGAGCGTCTTCAGCGCTTCTTCCAGGCGGCCGCGTTCGGCCTCGATTGAGGAACGATCGGCGCAGGGTCCCGGGTGATCATCGTCGGTGCCCGAACGCGCCGCGTCGGTTCCAAATGCCCGCTCGATCTCGAGCGCCTCGCGCAGTCGCAGCTTCAGCTCACCGGCCGCTTTCTCGGTGAACGTCACGGCGACAATCTCGTCCATCGTCGCGCGCCCGGTCGCGACCGTCCGCACGATGCGCGTCACCAGCTCCGTGGTCTTCCCTGTGCCGGCGGCGGCCTCCACGACGAGGGTGTCGTCGAGCGCCTCGGCGATCGCGCGGCGCGCTTCAGCGTCGGCTGGCAAGTCGACTGTCCGGGGCATCATCGTACGCCCCTCAACGCCTGCAGATCGGCAAGCAGCGCTTCCGGCTTCCTGGCCACCCGGCGCTCCTCGTCCGGACCACACACCGGTCGAAAGTCGCACCAGCGGCACGCGTCGTGGGCGGGCGCAGCGGGCAGGCGGCCAAGCTCGATCGCGCGATCCACGATGGTCAACGCGAGCAGCCCCTGCGATCGGGCGTAGTCGTCGATGGCAATTGCGGTCTCGCTGAAGCCGCCTGCGGTCGTGCAGTAGTACAACCGGCCGGATTTCACACGAGTGTTCAGACCACGTTCGATCGCCATGCTGTACAGCACGGGCTGGAGCACGGTTCCTCCGCCGATAATCAAATCGCGGTTCGACCGGTTCCTGCCGGTCTTGTGATCGGTCACGCGCAGCGCGGATCCATCGGGGCTCTGTTCGATCAAATCGACCGATCCGCGCAGGATGAACCCCGATTCGAGCACGACTGGATCCGGCAGGCTCCGCGGATCGCGACCCTCGTCGTGCAAGCCGAAACTGAGCTCGAAATACTCGGGAATCCACTCGCGCTGTCCGGCGAGCCGGTGCGCCCAGATGCCGAGATCGCGCCGGATGTCGTCGATTTCGTCGCGCCACACTCGCTTGATGGCCGGCGCGAGATCGTCCTCGTACTGCGCGGCCACACGATTGATCACGCCGTGCAGCGTGCCTATCGCAGCGGTCAGGTTCGATGCCGTGATCGGGAGCGCACCGCCCGCCTTCAGCTCGCGGAAGAACTCGGCCTGCGCGCGATGGAACAGGCTGCCGCGCGTCAGCGGATCCATCCGCACGAGCGGCTCCGGCTCTTCCCACGGCTCGAGGCGATGAATCGCCGCGAGCAGAAACTGATAGGGGCACGTCGCGAACCGCTGCAGCGCCGAGAGCGAATACGGGCGGTTGCGCAGACGATGGTGACCGAGAGCGCGGGTCGTGGCCGGGGTCACCTGGATGAGACCGTCGCTCGTCGACCATCGCGCGTGGGCGCGCGCCCACCGGCTGATCACGGATCGGCGCAGCGCCGGGTTCAACTCGAGCAGGTATCGCGCGTGTCCCTTCACGGCGGCGACGTCACGCGTTTCCAGGAGCGGCCCGAGCACGGCCAGATCGTGCTCGAGGTCGTCGACCGCACGCGCCGGATCGCGCGGCGCCGGCCAGGCGAGACTCACGTTGGCCTCTTCGGCCGCTTCGACCGCCAGCGCCCGATGGTCCGGCACGCGTCCCGTCATCGCGCGCATGACGTCGAGCGCGTAGAACGACGGGACGCGCGGCCGCATGTCGCCCATCTCGGCTCCGAGCCGCGGGTACGACAGGTAGAGCCGATCGGTCGCCGCGCCCATCGCCAGCCGCAGCAGAAGGCGCTCGGCCGACGTGCGGTCCGGGCGCGTGACGAGTCGCGTATCAGTCACGCGACGTGCATCGTCCGGCAGCAGCGGATCCTCACGGACCCGCTGCGGAAAGACGCGCTCGGCCAGGCCGGGGACGAACACGACGGTGAATGCCCGGCCGCGAATCTGATGGGGCGTTCCGACGAACACGCTGCCGTACCGCCGTGGCGCTGGATCCCAGTCGAGCGTCAACAGACGCGTCTGCAGAAGATCGCGGACCTCCTCCAGCGGGACCGGTCCGATCGACGACATCGGTCGAAGACCGGCGAGCACACGCAGCACTCGGCCGGGGCGGCGGAGGACACGGGGCGCGAGATCCGTCAATCGATCGAGCCATTCGCCCCACGTGGCGTCGGCGGGCCAGTCACCAAGCGTGTCGACGATCGGCAGCGCGAACGCGCGCAGATGCCGCAGGTTTCGAAGATCCCGCGCGATGGCGCCGCGGCGGGGCGACTCCGGTTCTTCCCGATCGACTTCTGTCAGGCGCACACGATACTCGGCGGCGAGCCCGTCGAGCCGCCGCCGCCAACGCCGTTTCCCCTCGGCGCGATCGACTCCGCCAATGACTGCCGATTCGACAATCAATTCTTCCCATTTCCACGGCGCGCGCAGCGCGCCGGCCACGATCGCCTCGTCTTCGGTGTCGGGAAGAATCGGATCGTCTTCCCCATCGGCATCCGCGCCGTCCGCTCGCGCAAAGCGGGCATACGCTTCAT
>QHWF01000069.1 GCA_003222455.1 Acidobacteriota bacterium | reverse complement strand
TCAGGTCATGCCCTCGACTGAGAGCACGACGGTCGAAGTCTCCGCGAGGGCGGCGTGGGCCACGAGCAGCAGAACGGCGAGGACCAGCCAGGCGCGGAGCGCGGGCTTCATTTCGTCTCCTTGTCCCGGTTAGAAACCTGATCGACGTTGCCGAAGCGGCCGCCTGCCCACCCTGATATCAACGAGTGGACCGAGGGGCCGCGCTTGGGCAGCGTCGGCGACAGTATGAGAACCCACTGGCGCCGAGGGCAGGAATCAGTACTGGCGTCAGCCTTTGGCCGACATGGCGGGCGACCGCTGAATCCGGCGGCACTCAGGCGGCGCGCTGATAGCGGCGATGAAGTCCGCCGACCTGCGGGATCGCGACGATGCGCCCGCACGCTGGCGGCTGCACGTCGCGCGGATGGGGGCTGTTGTTGTGGAGGGCCTGATGCGGGCGCGTGGCGTTGTAGTACGCGAGGTAACTGCGCAGCAAGCGTCGGAGATGCCGTTCGTTGACCACGATGATGTGATCGAGGCATTCCCGTCGAATCGACCCGATGACGCGCTCCGCGAATGGATTCTGCCAGGGCGCGCGGGGGGCGATGAGGACCTCGCGAATCCCCATGCCTTTCACCCGCCGTACGAACACGTCGCCGTAGATGGCGTCCCGATCGCGGAGCAGGTACTTGGGCGCTGTCTCTTCCGGGAAGTTCTCGACAAGCTGTTGGGCGGTCCAGGCGGCGGTTGGGTGGTCGGTGACGTTGACATGCACGAGTTCTCGCCGGTCGTGCCGAAGGATCAGGAACCCGAAGAGCAAGCGGAAGGTGAGGGTGGGGACGACGAAGAAGTCGATGGCGACAATGTCACCGATATGCGCCTCAAGGAAGGTGCGCCACGTCGAGGATGGCCGCGGCGATGGGCGCCGCATGTACTTGGCAACGGTGAGCCCAGCGACTTCATGACCGAGTAACCGGAGCTCGTTCCGGATCCTGCGGCGACCCCAGGTGGGATTCTCGCCGGCCATGCGGCGGATCAGCGTGCGGATCGGCGGGCGACCCGCTGATCGGGCTCGTGACTTCCAACGCCAATAAAGTTGGAATCCTTGACGGTGCCAGGCGAGGACGGTCGCGGGCTGGACAATGACGAGGCTGGATCGCCAGCCCGCCCACAGCCGTGAGAGCCCTACCCAGAAGATCCGGTCCCGGCGGCGGAGCCGGGGTCGACCGACTGATCCCTGCAGAAGCGCCAGTTGATGACGTAGGACGACATTCTCCTGGGAGACGGCTGCTGAGTTGACGAGGAGGGCGCGGACGAAGGCCCAGACACCGAGGACGAGGATCATCACGGCTCCCGGTCGTGAGGGGTGGAGTGAAATCGACGATTGTCGGGTAGCGGACGAGGTTCGCGGTCGGCTACGGAGAGCCCGGTCAAATTCCACCACCCGATGCTTAGCCATCAGCCATGCCGCTACGCCAATATGTGGACAATTCCGCGTTGGCAGCGACTTAGGGCCATGGGGCGTAGGTACGACCCTTGCTCCTTCGTGGGCCCGGGGGCCGCTCGCCCCGCCCAGAGGAGGATGGTTATGGCCGGTCCGAGCCCAATCGTTGACGAAATCCAACGAGCGCCCGACGCCACTCACCTCGGGAGTTCGGCTGTCTGGGTGATCGAGCGCCGCCGCGACCCGCGAGTGCCCGTGTCATGGGGTGTTCGGTGGATCATCGGTGAATGGATCGTTATCTTCGACACTCGTGCGCTCGACGCGTCGACCCACGGCTTGCGAGTGGAAATGCCGATGAAGGAACTCGGTGGGCTCGGCGAGCTCCTCGTGCCCGGACAGCGACACCGGATCGAGATCCTCTTGAGCGGAGGCCGCCGGCTCACCCGCATTGCTGAGGTTCGGCATGTCGCGGACGGGAGCGTCGGATTCTTGATCGAAGAAGCCCTGCCCGTCGAAGAGCTGGTGCGAACGTGCGCCACCGATCTCGCCCGCCTGATCCGAGCGACCGAGACGCGGATGCGGCCCGCTCCTCGCGCTGACAGTTCGGCTTCCTGACGAGGCTGCATCCGCATCCGATACACTCCGGCAGCTCGGTTCTCAGCGCGCTGAGCCTGGCGTTGCGAGGACCCTGAGTCCCGATCCTCGCCGATCACACTAGGAGGCCAGGAAACCACCTTCATGTCCGGGGTCCGGTCACGCCGCCACACTGGCTCTCTATGGGCGACCCCGAGTGGCTCTCGATGGGCGACCGTTGACAAACGTCGACAGAGACGTAGGCCTTACCCCGAACCACCGATACAACGCACTAGCGCCCTTTGGCGTCAGCAGTAGGTGGCGTCCCTCCGGCATTCGGCGCACCCACTCCTGCTGGAGCCATCGCGCCGCCAGCGCAGCGCCGAGCGCACCAGCAAGATGAGGCCGTCGCTCAGTCCAGTCGACACATTTTCGGGCGAAAGCTCGTCGCTGTCGCTTGGCCTTTTCCACGTCCACGCCGAGCTCACTGAGGAACGAGGCCCCGGACGCCGTCACACGAAAATCGCGGCTCCCGGGTCTCAGATATCCCCGTCTGAGCATGGCTGCAGTGAGGGCGACGCCGAGTCGACCGGCGAGATGATCGTAGCAGGTTCGGGCGAAGCGGATCTGCTCGATCTCCGACTGAGGTTCTGCAGCCCTCGAAGGACCTTTCGGAGCAAGCACCGTCAACGCCTCAAGAGCGTCGGCGACGGCGGAACCCGCGAGTCGATAGTACCGGCAGCGACCAACAGTTTCACACGAAAGAAGCGAGCCGTCGGTGAGCTTAGCGAGGTGACCGCTGGCCGTTTGCGCAGAGACCCTCGCGTGAAAAGCCAGTTCGGTCGCCGTCAGCGATCGACCGTCCATGAGAGCCTCGAGAACTCGCGCGCGGCTTGGATCGGCTAGCAGGGCCGCGACGCTCGAGATGTCCCGGCTGTAGTTCATACTTCGATTATCGCCGAAGTGTTCGTGCTTGACGATCCGAAGCCGACTTGGAAGGATGAGGTGTGCGCCACCGCCGGAACCATGATCCATCGGAAGGAGTGGGTATGAGCGACATCGTCTGGAAAAGCTTCAAGGTGGATCTCACCAATGGAGACTGGGAGCCCGCCAACTACAACGTCAAATGGGAAGACGGCCGCGAATACGGTCGATGGCGTCGAGTGCTGCGCAAAGACTCCCACGGCCTTACCGTCATCTCGCGCTATACGGCCCCACCGGGCAAGGCATGGAAGATCATCGGTAAAGCTTCCGAACTCGGAGAAGAGGTCTACATCATGGAGGGAGCCTACTACAACAATGCCGGCCGTATCGTCGCAGGGCCGGGGACGTTCATGTTCAATGCGCCTGATGCCATCCACGGCGGGATCTCCTGCGGTCTCACGCTCTATATCCACTGCTGCAGCGGTGAGCCGGACGAAATCGTCTCGATTGATCTGATTGATTTCGAACCAAAGGAGCGAGTTGCCTCGGTGGACGTCTGAAAACCGGCCAATCGTGGACACCTAAAAATCGGCCAGTGGGAGCGGCAGCCCAAGCACGAATGTTGTAGCGCTGGTGCGTGTATGGCGCAAGTCCTTCGCGTCGGCGTCCACGATAACGTGAAGAGGCTACCCGGATAAGCCGCCGGACGGCGCTCGACGGATGCGGAGCCAAGCGAGCGTCTCGACGACCCTACGCAGTGGCACCGTTCCGAGCGCTCCCGCGCCCACGGCTTGTTCTGCGAACGGCCGTTGGCGGCCGTCGATACACGGCGCGAAACGCGGCGTTGAATCGCCGGACGCTCGCAAACCCCGCAGCGAACGCGATCGAGGACATCGCCATCATGGTCTCGTCCACCAGTCGTTTGGCGCGCTGAACGCGGCGGGTCGTTGCGACCGCGGTCGGCGACGCTCCTGCGTGCCGCACGAACAGTCGGCGCAGATGTCGGGTTGTCATCCCAAGCGTATCGGCGAGATCCTCGACGCGCTTGCCATCGTCCAGGAATCCGCGCTCGATGAGCCGCAGTGCGCGTGTAACTGTCGCCGCAGCACCGTGCCACGCCGGCGTCCCCGGTGCGGTCTCGGGTCGACACCGCAAGCAGGGGCGGAATCCCGCGCGCTCGGCGGCAGCCGCGGTGGGGAAGAAGACGACGTTGCGCGACTTGGCGGGCTTCACCGGACACGTGGGGCGGCAATAGATCCGTGTGGTCAACACGCCAGTGAAGAACCACCCGTCGAATCGACGGTCTCGCGCGATTCGCGCGCGATCGCATGTCCTTGCATCTAGGGCGAGGGCTTTGCTCACGATAGTGCGAGCCTAGCACGCAAACCGTTGTCTACGGCGCCGTCGGGACGATGACGTCCGAAAACGGCGAGACCGAAGCGGGCCAGGCCCGCTAACGTCCAGGCATGGGCGCGCGATACTTCTACGGTTGGAACATCGTGGGCGCGACGTCCGTCATGGCGTTGTTCAGTTTTGGCCTCGGCTTCTATGGACTAAGTGTCTACATTGCGATGCTCCAGCGCCTGCATGGATGGTCGGCGTCCGCCGTGTCGGTGCCGGTCACGGTCTATTACGTTGCCGGCGCCCTTCTCACGGCGTCGGTCGGCGACCTGTACGAGCGCTTCGGGCCCCGCGCAGTTGTGGCAGGGGGCAGCGTCGCGATGGCCGCCGGCGTCGCCGCGCTCGGTCTCGTCACGCAGCCGTGGCAGCTCTACCCGGTGTTTTTAGTGATGTCGATGGGCTGGGGGTCGATGAGCGGTGCGGCGATCAACATCATCCTCGCACCTTGGTTCCAGCGTCGCCGCGGCCTCGTCGTCAGCATCGCCTTCAATGGGGCCACGCTGGGCGGTGTCATCGTCGCGCCCACGCTCATTCCGCTTATCGGTGTGGTCGGCTTCACGCTTGCGCTTGAGATCGCCGCCCTCGTTTTACTTGTGGTGCTGGTTGCTGTCGCGGCGGGTGTTATGCGGCGGGGTCCAGAGGAACTCGGCGTCGGGCCTGACGGCGATCCCGATCGCTCCACACGCGCCGAACCTTCGCGGAGCGGCGACGAAGGATGGCGAGGCGATGCGGTACGCACGTGGCGCTTCTGGAGCGTGTCCGCACCCTTCGCGCTCGGCCTCGCGGCTCAGGTCGGTGTGCTCACGCATCTGGTAACGCTTGTGACGCCGACGATCGGAACGGGCGGGGCCGCGCGGGCCGTGAGCGCAACGACGGCGGCGGCGCTGATCGGGCGTTCGGTGACGGGCTTCGTGGTCGATCGTCTGAACCGACGCCTCGTCTCAAGCGCGACGCTCGTCATCCAGACTATGGGTCTCGCTCTGCTCGCGTGGGCGCCGTCGCCCATGGTCGTCTACGCTGGTTGTGCGCTCTTCGGCCTGGGCGTCGGGAATCTGACGACACTGCCCGGCCTCATCCTCGCCGTCGAGTGGCCGCGCGAGCGGTTCAGCGCGCTCGTCAGCCTCGTGGTTGGGATTAATCAGTTCACGTTTGCCTTCGGGCCCTCACTCGTCGGCGTCGTGCGTGACTGGGCCGGCACCTACGGTCTGGCGCTTGGTGCGTGCATGGCGCTTCAGGCCACCGCTGCCGTCCTGATTATGCTAGGGCCAGGGCGCGCGCAGTTGACGCGGTGAGGCCGGCTCAGGACGAGTTCCGCTCGCTGTGGACGCGCGTTCGCCAGCTCCGCGGTCCACAGGTCAGGACGTGCGCGTGGTGGAACAGGCGATCGAGCATCGCTGTGACGGCCGCGGTGTCGCCGCGGAGCTTCCCCAATCCTCGACGGGACGGTTCGAGGCGAGCAGCGTCGACGCGCGCTCGTAGCGTCGCATCACTCGATCTCAAGAAGATCCTTGGCCGCCGTGGGCGGGAGTGCTCGCCGAGTCTGCCGTACAAGTCGGTGAGCGCCTCGCGATCGGCGAGCTCGAGAAGCCGGATCCCGACTTGCGGCCCATCCTTGAGGCGCACGCGGTCAAGACGAGACACCGGGGCGGCGTCCGCGACATCCTTCTGCCGGGATGCGAGGAGAGCCGTCCGGTCGTGAGCTGCCGCACGCCTGGCGTCGTCATCCGAGACGGTCCGCGAGCGCGCGCAGCAAGCCGCGGGCGTCACCCCGCCACGCGCTGCCGTCCATGCACGCAAGGGTCGTCGGCCGCACGTCGGTGATGCTTCCGCCTCACGAGCTCCTCCCGCGAGGCGTGGCCCACACGACGGGCCAAAGGTCGCTGTCGAGCGGGGCGCCCGGGGGGATGGTTGGTTGACGAATGAGCGGCTGGATTTTCGGCTTCGGCGCGTACCGGACGTCATCTCCAGTCCATCGGGTCACGACAGCGCGACGACGTTTCGTCGCCAGCGTGTTACCCGGCGCCGCGTGGACGAGCAGCGCGTGGTGCACCGTGCAGTCGCCCGGTTCTAGTTCGTACTGAATGAGTTGTAGCGAGTGTCGCATCGCCTCGATGTCGGGGATCTGGGGCATACCTTGCTCATAGCGATCATCGCCCGCAAAGGCCGTTGGATTGAATTGGATCCCCCACTTGTGCGACCCACGGACGTACTCGACTGCACCGCTCTCTTTCGTGACTGGATCGAGCGCCAGCCAAATCGTGCAAACCTGCCAACCGTTCAACGGCCAGTAAGGCATGTCGTGGTGCCACGGCGTGCGCTTCACCGTCCCCGGCTCTTTGATGAGGAGCTGATCGTAGAAGATGTTCACCTTGGTCGCGCGCATCATGCGGGCCGCGATTCTGGCGGCCGGCGACTCGAAGACAAACTGTTTGAAGGCGGCGTTGTACGTCCACATGAACGTATCGAAGAAGAAGCGACCAGGCTGACCATTCTCTTCCAGTTCAGCGTGGAGCGGCCCCGGATTTGCGATGTCGACCTCGATTTGCTCGCTCAGGTGCTTGAGCCACGCCTGATCGAACATCCCCTTGAGAAGGACGACACCGTCTTCGTCGTACCGTCGGACCTCCCCCTCCGTGATCTCGCGGGGTGGATCGGCATTCATGCAGTGGCCTCCTTATATATCGGCGGGCTGGAGCATCGGGCGGAAGGCCTCGAGCACCAGCGCGCGCTCCTCCGGCGTGAGGTTCGGGCGGAGGAGCAGCACTGGGAAGTCGGCACCGGCCTCGTGCCAGCGCCCAAGTCGCCGCCGCGCCTCTGGCGGGGTGCCGTAGACGATCAGTTGCTCGAGTAATTCTTCTGCGTCGGCTGGGACGACGCCCGTGAACTTCGGCGCGTTGGCAGCGAGCACCGCCTCCACGGCCTTGCCATAGCCCTGTCGCATGAGCGAGTCGCGGTAGACCGTACTCGTCGTCACAAAGAAGGAGACGAACCACGCCGCGCCCTCACGCGCCTTCACGTCAGTGTCGGCCACCACGGCCGGCACGAAGGGATGAATCTCCGGGAGGCGATCCGGATGGCCACCCCGCGTCGCGCCCTCGCGGAGCCGTTCGACGCCGGTTGCGAGCTGCGACCACGGATAGAGGAAGGGTGCCCATGCGTCGGCCAGCTCGCCCGTGAGTCGCGTCATCGCATCGCCGAGCGCGGCGACGTGGATCGGAAGCGCGGGCGCCGGCGGCACGTTGAGCTTGAGCGCGCGGGCGGTCGTCGTCACCGCGAGCGGGATGCGCTCGCCGCGGAGCAGCGCGCGGATCTGCGTAACCATCCGGCGCATACGCGGCACCGGCGGCTCAAACGGCGTGTCGTGCAGGCCTTCCGCGAGCTGCGGGGTGCTGGCGCCGAGGCCGAGCACGAAACGTCCGCCCGAGATCGCGTGCAGTGTCGCCGCGGCCATCGCGACAGTCGCCGCGCTGCGGTTCCAGATGCCGAGGATGCCGGTCCCAAGCGTGATCCGCGTCGTGCGCGCCGCCGCCTCGGCGAGCAGCACAGTCATGTCGTACGCCCACGCCTCCGGCATGAAGAAGCCGTCGTAGCCGAGGCGATCGCCCTCGGTGGCGAGCCCGATGATCGCCTCGCGCCGTGTCTCCAG
>QHWF01000938.1 GCA_003222455.1 Acidobacteriota bacterium | reverse complement strand
CACCGCAGCAGCGCGTTGCGGGTGCGGAGCCATTCAGCGTTCGGCACGAACAGGCCGACGCGGCCCTCGAACCGACGCGGCGTGTAGCGACGCACCGCGACGAGCGTGGCCTCCTGGACGCGGGCGAATACCGCACGCGCCGGATCGGGCGGGGCGGCTGCACGGGCCGCGCGCCGCTCCTGCCGCCACCGGAGCTTCTCGGCGATGTACCGGCGCCGAGCACCGCCCGACATGCTCGCCAGCGCCTGGACGTGCCTGCTCGCCCACTCCACGCCGTGCATCACGCGCGCGCGGAGCTGTGGCAGGTGCCGGTACCAGTGGGAATAGGGGCTGGCGATGAGCGCGACGAAACTGACGCGCCCGCCCTGCCGCTGCAGCTGCTGCGCCAGCTCGAAGGCGATCGTGCCGCCGGCGCAGTATCCAGCAAGGACGTACGGACCGCTGGGCCGGAATGCGCGAATCTGTTCCGCAAAGTAGGCAGCCAGCGCCTCGACGCGCGTGAGCGGCTCGCTCTTGCAAGTCATCGCCGAGCGCCTGAGCCAGGGGGCGGTAGCAGAAGACGTCCCCGTTGTGGCCACCGAGCGCAAACACCGGAGCGCGCTGGCCGCGCGGCTGCAGCGGGACGATGGCCTGCTCCTGCCGCGTCAACACTTTCGAGAAGTGCAGGAATTCCAGGATGTCGCGCTTGCGGCGCCGCAGCTCCTCCTGCAGCGCCGGCGTCAGGACACCGGCCGGAGCATTGCAGCGCAGCTGGTCGCCGTCCGCCCAGACCTGAAGGTCGCGGCTCCGCAGCTCGGCAAGAAACGCCGCGACGCTCACACCGCGATCTCTTCCCGGGCGCCCGCTCCTCCGGGTTGTTGGGCGCCGTTTGCCGACCATGCCAGCGCATCGATCGCCTCGGCCAGCGCCGACAGGGTCGGCCGCTCGAACAGATTCCGCAGCGGCAGATCCACCTCGAAGGCATCGCGCACGCGCGACACCACACTGATCGCGAGCAACGAGTGCCCGCCGAGGTCGAAGAAATCGTCGTTGAGTCCGACGCGGTCGACCTTTAGCAGCTCGGCCCAGATGGCGCCGAGCGTGCGCTCGGTTTGCGTCAGCGGCCGGGCGTCGGCCGTTGCCGGTCCAGCCTTCCCGTCCCCCGCATGCGCGGTAGGGATCGTCGCTTCCAGCGCCTGACGATCGATCTTGCCGTTCGCGTTCAACGGCAGCTGATCCAGGAGCACGAATGCCGCCGGAATCATGTACTGCGGCAACCGCTCCATGACGTGCTTGCGGAGCGTCGCGGGCGTCAGCACCGCGGTGTCCACCGCCGGTACCGCACGAACGTGCGCGTCCGCGGCTTGCTCCCGGATGAGGCGCGAACCGGCCGACGGCCGAATCGCGTACACGTAGCACAACTCGGTCTTGCGCAGCAGCGGGTCCTGTTCGACCAACACGTCGAAGCCGACCTGCTCCAGCAGCGTGGTGATCGGTGCCAGGTTGTCCTGGCGATCGACCTCGATGACCAACTGGCGGATCTTGGGCCAGTCATCGGCGCTGAGACCGATGAGCACGTCCAGCTCGCTCTTCTCGACATTGATCTTGAGGAGGTCGATGCGGGTGACGCCTTCCTCCGCGAGCACATCCGACAAGCGGCGCAGCTGAGCGGTGACCGTTTTCGCGTGCAGCCGGTCGTCGATCAATGCGTCGATCGCGGCGACTGGCGCCGCGGCCGCGCTCTCGCCCTGCTGATTGAGCACGTAGTTCTTGACCACTTCGCGTTCCGCGGCCGCGTCAGCGTAGAACCCCGAGAGCAGGGACAAACCTTCGAAGAACGTCAGCTCGGCGGTCCCGCTGTCGCGCGACAGGCCCACCGGCAGGCAGCGCACCCCCGCACCCCACGCGCCCGCGTTGGCCGCGAGGCACGCGAACGCCGCAGGATTGGGCTCGAAGGCGATCACGCGCAGGTCGCGGGCGAGGCGGCTGGCAAATACCGTGAACAAGCCGATGTTGGCGCCAGCATCCACGATGCAGTCGCCGTCCTGGATGGTGATGCCGTGCCGCAGGTATGCCTGAAGCTCGAAAATCTCGTGATAGATGTAGTCGGTTTCGTTGCGGTTCAGGTGCGCCACGACGGCGCCATCGGGCAGCGCGTGGAGGGCCGACAGCCCCCACAGCGGTTGCTGCGCGCGTCGCGGGACGATGCACGCGGCGAGCTGTTTCCCACCCGACTCCTCGTCGCGCGCCAGGACGACCGCTTCCCGCACCCCGCCGTGCTCGCGCAGGGTCGCTTCGATTTCCCCAAGCTCGATGCGGTAGCCGTGCACCTTGATCTGATGGTCGATCCGGCCGCAGAACTCGAAGTCACCGTCCGGCAGCTGGCGGACGAGATCGCCGGTCCGATACACGCGTCCGGCGCGCGCCGGATCGACCGGGTCGGGCACGAACCGCTCAGTCGTCAACTCCGGCCGGTTCAGGTAGCCGCGCCCCACCCCCGCACCGCCGATGTACAGCTCGCCCATCTCACCGCGGGCCACCGGCTGCCCGGCGGGATCGAGGACGTACATGCGGCTGTTCGGCAGCAGCTGTCGCCCCGCATGATAGGTGAGCACGCCCACCGTCGTTTCGGTGGGGCCGTAGTGATTGAAGATCTCGCATTGCGGCGCCAGCGCGCGCAGCTGCTCGACCCAGGCGAGCCGCGACGCTTCGCCGCCGAGGATCAGGCGGCGTCCCGGCATGACGCGCTCGGGGTGCCGGCCGGTCTGCAGCGCCGCCAGATGTGAGGGGACGATCTTCAGAACGTCGATCTGCTCGCGCTCGAAATATTCCGAGAGCAGCGCCTGGCTCTCGAGCCGTTCCTGCGACATCACGTGGAGGACGCCGCCCGTCGCGAGCGCCGGGAAGATCACGGTGTTGCCCAGGTCCGCCGCGATGGTCGACACTGTCGCGTGCCGCATCCCGGGCTCGAGGCGCAGTCGCGCCGCCACGCCCCGGACGTAATTGACGATGTTGCGGTGCTCGATACAGACGCCCTTGGGACGGCCCGTCGAGCCGCTCGTGTAGATCACGTACGCCACGTTATCGGGCCGGACCTCCGGCTCCTGCCGCCCCGCCTCGTCGCCGTTCGTCGACTCGAGCGCATCGATGCACACCACGCGGCCGACGCTGGGGAGGCTCGCAACGAGATGCTGTTGTGTGAGCAGGATCGACACGTTCGCGTCGCCGAGCATGAAGGCGATGCGCTCGCGCGGGTAGGCGGTATCCATCGGCACATACGCCGCGCCCGCCTTCAGGACGCCAAGGATGCCAATCACCATGTCCAACGACCGCTCGAGGCAGAGGCCCACGAGCACTTCCGGGCCGGCGCCGAGCCGCCGCAGGTGCCGCGCGACGCGCGTCGCCCGCCGGTCCAGCTCGGCGTAGCTCACGCGTTGCTGCTCGAACACCAGGGAGGTCTGATCGGGCGTACGCGCAACCTGTTCTTCGATCAGGGTGTGGAGGCACATATCCTTCAAAGCGACCACGCGATCAGCTCCTTCATGATTTCGTTCGTGCCGGCGTAGATCCGCTGGACGCGGCTGTCCGCCCACATGCGGGCGATGGGGTATTCGGTCATGTAGCCATAGCCGCCGTGTAATTGCAGGCAGTCGTCGATGACTCGGCACTGGCACTCGGTGAGCCAATACTTGGCCATGGCGGTGCTGACGTCGTCGAGCTGGCCGGCGACGAAGCGTTCGATGCAGTTGTCGACAAAGACCCGGCCGATCTGGGCCTGCGTCTTGCACGCCGCCAAGGTGAACCGGGTATTCTGCAGATCGAGCAGCGGCTTCCCGAACGCCGTGCGCTCCTTCACGTACTTCGTGGTGATGGACACGGCATGCTCCGCCGCGGCGACCGCGCCCACGGCGACGGTCAGACGCTCATACGGCAGACGCTCCATCATCTGGGAGAACCCCTTCCCTTCCGCCCCTCCCAGGAGATTGGCGGCCGGGACACGCACGTCGTCGAAAAACAGCTCGCACGTGTCCTGTCCGTGCATGCCGATCTTGTCGAGCGCGGCCCCCACGCGATATCCTGGCAGGTCCTTGGTTTCGACGCAGATCAGCGAGATGCCCTTCCAGCCCGCGACGGCAGGGTCGGTTTTGACGGCCAGACAAACGAGGCCGGCGTGCCAGCCATTTGTGATGAACGTCTTCGAGCCGTTGATGACGTAGCAGTCGCCGACGCGCCGCGCGGTGGCACGAATGCCCTGCAAGTCGGAACCGGCGGCGGGCTCGCTCATCGCGATGGCGCCCACCAGATCGCCCCGCGCCATGCGCGGCAGCCAGCGGCATTTCTGCGCGTCGCTGCCGTAGGCGAGGAGGTAGTGCGCCACGATGTTCTGGATGCTGAAGCCGAAATGCACGCCGGCCTGCGTGAGCTCCTCGAGCACCACCGCGGTGTGTGCGAACGTTCCGCCACCGCCGCCATAGCTGTCGGGCACGTCCGGGAGCAGCATGCCCGCGGCCCCCGCTG
>QHWF01000068.1 GCA_003222455.1 Acidobacteriota bacterium | reverse complement strand
ACAGGCGCAGATTCGTGTGATGCTGTCGGAATCGCTGCGCGGCGTGATCGCCCAGAACCTCTGCAAAAAAATCAGCGGCGGCCGCATCGCGGCGCTCGAGGTGTTGATCGTCACGCCTGCGGTCGGGAACCTCATCCGCGAGGGCAAGACGTTTCAGATTCCGTCGATGATGCAAGTCGGCAAGTCGGTCGGGATGGTGACCCTGAACGACGCGCTGATGGAGCTGGTGACGAAGAAGATGGTCGCGGCGGATGAGGCATACGCCAAGGCCGTGGACAAGTCCGGCTTCGAGGCGGCACTCAAGCGTGCCGGCCACGTCATCCGGGCACCCGAGCGGAGCCCGGCGGGGGCAGGGGCCTGACTGCCAGGTTGCACGTGCAAAAGCGTGCGTGCTATATTCGTCAGGTTCTGTCGAAGCTGGGACACCCTATCGAGCTTCGCCGCTTAGGAATAGCGACGCTCCGTCGCGATTAACTCGAACCTAGGGTCAGTAGGGTTTTCAGGCGCCAAGCCGCAGGGCTTTCAGGCCTGGAACAGTGGGAAACATTGCGGATGGCGCAGTGCGGATTGCGGATTGTTCCGCACGTCCGGGATTTCTCTCTGCAATCCGCACTCCGAACTCCGCAATCCGAGATCGAATATGCCCACCATCAGTCAGCTCGTTCGTGCCGGACGGAAGAAAATCGTCAGCAAAACGAAAAGTCCGGCGCTGCAGGACAGCCCGCAGAAACGCGGTGTCTGCGTCCGCGTCTTCACGCAGACGCCCAAGAAGCCGAACTCCGCGCTGCGCAAGGTGGCGCGCGTCCGCCTGACGAACGGCATCGAGGTGACGACCTATATTCCCGGCGTGGGCCACAACCTGCAGGAACACTCGCTGGTGCTCATTCGGGGCGGCCGCGTGAAGGACCTGCCGGGCGTCCGTTATCACGTCGTGCGCGGCACGCTCGACGCGGTCGGCGTTCAGGGGCGGATGCAGGGCCGATCGAAGTACGGAGCGAAGCGGCCCAAGAAGGCATGAGCGGGGCGAGGCGGACTGCGGGCGGCAATCCGCAGTCCTCAATCCGCAATCCGCAATACGAGGATCACTGAAGTGCCAAGACGAAGAGAAATCCCGAAGCGCGACATCCAGGCGGATCCGCTCTATCAGAGCGCGCTGGTGAGCAAGTTCATCAGCTGCGTGATGAGCGACGGGAAGCGGAGCACCGCCGAGCGGATCATCTACCAGAGCTTCGACATCATCAAGGAGAAGACCAGCGACGATCCGCTGAAAGTCTTCAAGAAGGCGATCGACAACGTCAAGCCGAGCCTCGAAGTCAAATCGCGGCGCGTCGGCGGGTCGAACTATCAGGTGCCGGTCGAAGTGAACCCGAACCGCCGGCTGTCGCTCAGCATCCGGTGGCTTGTCGGCTACGCGCGTTCGCGCGGCGACGGCAAGACGATGCAGGAGAAGCTGGCGAACGAGTTTCTCGACGCCTCGAATCTCCGCGGCGGCGCCGTGAAGAAGCGCGAAGACACCCACCGGATGGCGGAAGCGAACAAGGCGTTCGCCCATTATCGATGGTAGGAGCAGGTATCAGCTATCAGCTATCAGGCTGAAAGCCGAGAGCCGAACGCTGAGAGCTGAAGAGTCCAAGATCATGCCCAGGCAAGTATCGCTAGCGAAGACGCGGAACATCGGCATCATGGCCCACATCGATGCCGGCAAAACCACCACCACGGAACGGATCCTCTTCTACACCGGGATTACGTACAAGATCGGCGAAGTCCACGAGGGCACCGCCGTGATGGACTGGATGGAGCAGGAACAGGAACGGGGCATCACCATCACGTCGGCCGCCACCACCTGCTTCTGGCGCGAGCATCGCATCAATATCATCGACACACCGGGCCACGTCGATTTCACGGCGGAAGTCGAGCGATCGCTGCGCGTGCTCGATGGCGCCGTGGCCGTGTTCGACTCGGTCGCCGGCGTCGAGCCGCAGTCGGAAACGGTCTGGCGCCAGGCCGACAAGTATCGCGTCCCGCGGATCTGCTTCGTCAACAAGATGGATCGCATCGGCGCGGACTTCAAGCGCACGTTCAGCGAGATCATCTCGAAGCTGCAGGGCAACCCGGTCGCGATTCAGCTGCCGATCGGTGCGGAAGACAAGTTCATCGGCGTCGTCGATCTCATCAAGATGAAGTCGATCACGTACAAAGATGAAACGATGGGCGCCGATTACGTGGTCGGTGAGATTCCCGCCCACATGCTCGAGGAGGCGAAGCATTATCGCGAGCAGCTCATCGAGAAGGTGAGCGAAGCCGACGACAAGATCCTCGAGAAGTACCTCCACAGCGAACCCATCACCGAAGCAGAAATCAAGGCGGCGCTGCGCAAACGCGTCAACAGCTCGGTGCGGGCCAAGGAGCCGGTCTTCGTGCCGGTCATCTGCGGATCCGCGTTCAAGAACAAAGGGGTGCAGCCGCTGCTCGACGCCGTGGTGGACTTCCTGCCGTCGCCGCTCGACGTGCCGCCGATCACCGGCCTCGACCCGACGCGGAAGGAAGAAACGCTCATCGAGCGTCCCGCCGCCGACAATGCGCCGTTTGCCGCGCTCGCCTTCAAGATCATGACCGATCCGTTCGTCGGTCAGCTCGCCTTCTTCCGCGTGTACTCCGGCGTGCTCACCTCCGGGGCGAGCGTCTACAACGCGACCAAGCAGCGCACCGAGCGCATCGGCCGCCTGCTGAAGATGCACGCCAACAAGCGCGAAGAGATCAAAGAGGTCTACGCGGGCGATATCGCCGCCGCTGTCGGCTTGAGGAGCGTCACCACCGGCGACACGCTCTGCGACGAAAAGCACGCCGTTGTCCTCGAGTCGATGGACTTTCCCAAGCCGGTCATCTCGCTCGCGATCGAGCCGAAGACCAAGGCGGATCAGGAGAAGCTCGGGATCGGCCTGCAGAAGCTCATGGCCGAAGACCCGACCTTCCGCGTGCAGACCGATGTCCAGACCGGCCAGACGATCATCGCCGGCATGGGCGAGCTGCACCTCGAGATCATCGTCGATCGGTTGAAGCGCGAGTTCAACGTCGAGGCCTCGGTCGGCAAACCGCAAGTCGCCTACAAGGAAACGCTCACGCGCAAGGCCGACGGCGAAGGCCGGTACATCCGGCAGACGGGCGGCCGCGGACAGTACGGCCACGCGAAGATCCACCTGTACCCGGGCGAGCCGGGGACCGGCTACGTCTTCGAGAACAAAATCGTTGGCGGCAGCATCCCGAAGGAATTCATCAAGCCGATCGACGAAGGCATCAAGGAGGCGCTCACGCGCGGCGTCCTCGCCGGCTATCCGGTGGACGATGTGAAGATCGAGCTGTACGACGGCTCGTACCACGACGTCGACTCGTCGGAAATGGCGTTCAAGATTGCCGGGTCGATGGCGTTCCAGGACGCCGCCAAGCGCGCCAAGCCGGTGCTGCTCGAGCCGGTCATGCGCGTCGAAGTGGTGGTGCCGAAGGATTACATGGGCGACGTCATGGGCAATCTCGCCAGCCGGCGCGGCCAGATCCAATCGCAGGAAGATCGCGGCGGCACGCAGATTATTGCGGCGCGGGTGCCGCTCTCGGAGATGTTCGGGTACGCGACCGACCTGCGGTCGCGCACGCAGGGGCGCGCCACGTATTCCATGCACTTCGATCGGTACGAGCCGGCGCCGCAGAACGTCGCCGAGGAAGTCGTCGCGAGGATGCACGGCAAGTAACCATTGCGGATTGCGGATTGCGGATTTCAATCAACCAATCAATCCGCATTCCGCCATTCGCATTCCGCAATACAGAGATCAGCTATGACTCATCCGTTCAGCGACAAGATCCGGATTCGCCTGAAAGCGTACGACTATCGGGTGCTCGATCAGTCGACGACCGAAATCGTCGACACCGCGAAGCGCACCGGTGCGCGGCTGGCGGGTCCGATCCCGCTGCCGACGGCGAAAAACAAGTGGACGGTGCTGCGGTCGCCGCACGTCGACAAGAAATCGCGCGAGCAGTTCGAGATCCGCACCCACAAGCGGCTCATCGACATCTTCGAGCCGACGCCGCAAACCGTCGACGCGTTGATGAAGCTGGATTTGCCGGCTGGCGTGGACGTGGAGATCAAGGCGTTCGGGAAGGAACACAAATAGGGCGGGTGGGGCAGGTAGGGCGGGTGGGGCAGGTAGGGCGGGTGGGGCAGGTAAGGCGGGTAGGGCAGGTAAGGCGGGTAGGGCAGGTAGCGGCGGGCCTTCGAGGCCGAACCCATCTGGCCCACCAGCCCCCCACCCGGCCCACCTGCCCTGACCGAGGGCTGACATGGTGACAGGAATCATCGGCAGAAAAGTCGGCATGACCCAGGTGTTCGACCCGGACGGCACGGTCCATCCGGCCACCGTCATCAAGGCCGGCCCGTGCGTCGTCGTGCAGGCCAAAATGGTCCAGACCGACGGCTATGAAGCGGTGCAGCTCGGCTTCGTCGAAGAGACGCCGGCCAGGGCAAACAAGCCGACGGTGGGTCACTTCAAGAAGGCGAACGTGCCGCCGACGCGCGTACGGCGCGAGGTGCGGGTCGCGCCCGGCGGCGACGGCGCGGCCAAAACCGGCGATCAGGTGCTGGTGTCGATGTTCGCCGGCGGGGAGCGCGTGGACGTGATTGGCACCGGCCGCGGCAAGGGGTTTCAGGGTGTCGTCAAGCGGCATCATTTCGCCGGCGGCGCCGCGACGCATGGATCGATGTTTCACCGCGCACCGGGATCAATTGGCGCGTCGTCGTTTCCGTCGCGCGTCATCAAGGGCATGCGCGCCCCGGGCCGCATGGGCGGCGGCCGCGTCACCACGCGCAACCTGAAGGTGCTGCGGATCGATCCCGACAACCATCTGCTGATTGTCGAGGGCAGTGTGCCCGGCGCGCCCAGCAGCTACGTTGTCATCCGCAAGGCGGTGGCGGCCAAACGGCTCAAGGTGGCGCAGGTCGAGAAACCGAAGAAGGGCAAGAAGTAATGCAACTTGATGTCGTGAACAAGGAGAACGAAAAGGTCGGCAGCGTCGACGTCAGCGACGACCTGTTCGGCGGGCGCGTGAACGAACACGTGATGTGGGAGTCGGTCGTCCGCGCAAACGCGGCGGAGCGCCGCGGGACGCATCAGACGAAAAATCGCGCGAACGTGAGCGGCAGTGGGCGGAAACCGTGGCGGCAGAAAGGCACCGGCCGCGCACGCGTCGGCGAAATCAGAACCCCGCTGTGGCGCAAAGGCGGCACGGTCTTCGGCCCGCAGCCGCGGAGCTACGACTACAGCCTGCCGAGGAAGGTCGAGCGCGGCGCCTTGCGGGCGGCGCTCGCGCAGAAGATTCAGCACGGCGAGTTGCTCGTCGTCGACGCGCTCGGGGCGAGCGAGGTGAAAACGAAGACGGCGGCCGAACTGCTGACCGACAAGCTGCTGCGGTCCATCCGCAATATCCCCGGCGTGTCGCTCGTGCCGAGCGCGCGCGTCAGCGCGCGCGCGATCATCGACGCCCGCCGGGTGGTCGTCACGAAGGGCGCCCTCGAGAAGCTGCAGGAGGCGCTGGCCTGAAGCGTCCCGCGCCAGTTGCGCTCAAGGAACTGGAACGCGAAGCCTTCAGTCGTCGAGCGAAACGATTATGAATCTCACCGATGTCATCCGCCGGCCGCTGATCACCGAGAAGACGTCCATCCTGCGCGAGGACGGCCGGACGATTGTGTTTCACGTGGCGACGCGCGCGAACAAGACCGAGATCAAGCGGGCCATCCAGCGCCTGCTCGGGTCGAAAGTCGAGAGCGTCCGGACGAGCATCGCGCACGGGAAGGTGAAGCGGCAGGGCCGGTTCGCAGGCCGCCGCTCCGACTGGAAGAAGGCGTACGTGCGGCTGCGCCCGGGTGAGAAGATGCCGGAGTTCCTGGAAGGCGCCTGAACAACTCTCAACTGTCAAGTCTCAAGTCTCAGGACTTGAGCGTTGAGAGTTGAGACTTGAGCCTTGAGACTTGAGTTATGCCTATTCGCAAATACAACCCGACGTCACCCGGCCAGCGGTTCCAGACCGTTCAGGTGTTCGACGAGATCACGACCCAGGAGCCCTACAAGCCGCTGGTCGAACCGCTGCATCGCACCGGTGGCCGCAACAACCAGGGCGAGCTCACCTCGTGGTGGCGGGGTGGCGGGCACAAGCGGATGTATCGGATCATCGATTTCAAACGGGACAAGTACGACATCCCGGCGAAGGTGTCGACGATCGAGTACGACCCGAACCGCTCGGCGCGCATTGCGCTGCTGACGTACGCCGATGGCGAAAAGCGATACATCCTGCAGCCGAACGGCCTGAAGGTCGGGGACACAATCGTCTCCGGTCAGAACGTCGATATCCTGCCGGGCAACTCGCTGCCGCTCAAGAACATTCCGCTCGGCACGCAGCTGCACAACGTGGAGCTGAAGCCGGGAAAAGGCGGTCAAATCGCTCGCAGCGCCGGATCGACGGTGCAGCTCGTGGCGAAGGAAGGCACCTACGCGTCGGTCAAGATGCCGTCGGGCGAGATCCGCAAGATCAACATGGAGTGCTTCGCGACGATCGGCCAGGTCGGCAATCTGGATCACGAAAACGTCTCGATTGGCAAGGCCGGTCGCAGCCGCTGGCTCGGGAAGCGGCCGCACGTGCGCGGCGTCGCGATGAACCCGGTCGATCATCCGCTCGGCGGCGGCGAAGGCAAGACGTCGGGCGGCCGTCATCCCGTGTCACCGTGGGGCCTGCCGACCAAGGGGTACAAGACACGCAATCGCAAGGCAACGGACAAGTTCATCGTGCAACGGAGACAGAAATAGGTCCGGCCCCGGGCTCTGGGCTTTCGGCTCTTGGCGCCGAAAGCCGAAAGCCTCCGAGAGCCGAAAGCCGAAAGCTGATTATGGGACGTTCACTCAAGAAGGGCCCGTTCATCGACACTCACCTGCTGGAGAAGGTGGAGGTGATGAATCGCGGAGCAGACAAGAAGGTCATCAAGACGTGGTCGCGTCGATCGACCATCGTGCCCGAGATGGTGGGGCACACGCTGGCGGTGCACAACGGGAAGAAATTCATCCCGGTGTACATCACGGAGAACATGGTCGGTCACAAACTCGGCGAGTTCGCGCCGACGCGTCTGTTCAAGGGGCACACCACGAAGGTGTCTGAGAGGGCTGCCGCGGCCGCTCCGGGTCCGGGCGCCCCCCCGGCCGGCGGCACAGCTGGCGGCGGCACAGGTGGCGGCGGCGCGAAGCCGGCCGGCGCAGGAGGCGCGTGATGATCGAGGCGGTGGCCACGGCACGATACGTTCGCACGTCGGCCCAGAAAGCCGGCCTCGTGCTCGCGCTGATTCGCGGCAAGGACGTAAACCAGGCGCTGGCGACGTTGAAGTTCACGCGGAAGGGCATCGCCGCCGATGTGGCCAAAGTGCTGCGGTCCGCGGTCGCGAACGCGCAGAACAAGCCCGGGTTCAGCGGCGACGTCGAGCGGCTGTTCGTGTCGGCGTGCTATGCGAACCAGGGACCGTCGGCCAAGCGGGTGCGGCCGGCGCCGATGGGCCGCGCCTTTCGAGTGCTCAAGCGGACGGCGCATCTTACGGTGCGTGTGGCAGAGCGTCCGGAGAAGGTGGCGCCCGTTTCGACGACCGGCGAGGGCCGAGCGATGCGCGCGCGCGGCAGCCGGCCGTCGAAAGCGGCCACCCGCGAGACGCCGGGAAAGTCGACGGCGGGTAAGACGAGTAAAAAGTAGGGGCGGCTCGTGAGCCCCCCAATGAGGACGTTCGAAGGCAAGGACAGCACATCATGGGCCAGAAGGTTCATCCGTTCGGGTTTCGGCTCGGGTTCAACAAAACGTGGCGATCGCGCTGGTACTCGGATCGCGATTACGCGAAGCTGCTGCACGAAGATCTCGCGCTGCGGTCGAACCTGAAAAAACGGTTCTCGCATGCGGGCGTCGCGAAGATTGAAACCGAGCGCGCGGCGAACAAGCTGAAGATCGACATCTACACGTCCCGTCCCGGCATCATCATCGGCCGCAAGGGAACGGAAGTCGACAAGCTGAAGCAGGAAATCCAGAAGCGCACCAGCCGCGAAGTCTTCATCAACATCCAGGAGATTCAGAAGCCCGAGCTCGACTCCCAGCTGATCGCCGAGTCGGTGGCGATGCAGCTCGAGAAACGGGTTGCGTTCCGCCGGGCGATGCGGAAAGCCGTGGAATCGGCGCTGCGCTTCGGCGCGCGCGGGATCAAGGTGCGCGTCTCCGGGCGGTTGAACGGCGCGGAAATCGCGCGCTCCGAGTGGTATCTGCACGGGCAGCTGCCGCTCCAGACGTTGCGCGCCGACATCGACTATGGCTTCGCCGAAGCGAACACCACGTACGGCCAGATCGGTATCAAGGTGTGGTTGTACAAGGGCGAGCGCCTCGTGCCGCAGCGCGGCCGGGAAGAGGAATATCGCGAGCGCGGGCCGCGCCGCCCGCAGGGCGAGGGCATGAGGCGATGAGGAGATGAGGGCGGGTGCGGCAGGGAAGGCAGGTCGGGCGGGTAGGTAGGGCAGCCTACCTGCCCTACCAGCCCTACCAGCCCTACCTGCCCTACCAGCCTTGGAGATACGCGGATGTTGATGCCGAAAAAGGTCAAGTTCCGGAAACAGCAGCGCGGCCGCATGGCCGGCAAAGCCTGGCGCGGCTCGGACGTCTCGTTCGGCGAGTTCGGGTTGAAGGCGATGGAGCCGTGCTGGCTCACGGACCGGCAGATTGAAGCGGCGCGCGTGGCGATGACACGGTTCGTGGCGCGCGGTGGCAAGATCTGGGTCCGCGTCTTCCCGGACAAGCCGATCACGAAGAAGCCGCAGGAAACCCGCATGGGCAAGGGCAAGGGCGCCCCCGAACAATGGGTGGCCGTAGTCCGGCCCGGCAAGGTCCTGTTCGAGATGGAAGGCGTGTCGGAGAAGGACGCGCGCGATGCGATGCGGCTGGCCGCCGCGAAAATTCCGATCCGGACGAAGTTCGCGACCCGCTTTGCGGGGGAGAAGGCGCTATGAAGGCCACGGAACTCCGTGAGCTTGGCGCGGACGAGCTCGGCGCCAAAGAACGCGATCTGATCGACCAGCTGTTTCGCATGCGCATTCAGAAGTCGATGGGGCATCTCGAAGCACCGGACAAGATGCGGACGGTGCGTCGGGATCTGGCGCGGATCAAGACGGTGCTGCGACAGAAGCGGGCGGATTAGGGCGGGACGGGCAGGATAGGCAGGATTGGCTAGAGGATTGAGAGATGTCGAAGGCTGAAAAAGAGGGCGTGGTCGTCAGCGACAAAATGCAGAAAAGCTGCGTCGTCGCAGTCGAATGGCAGGTCCGTCACGGCCTGTACGGCAAGACGGAGCGCCGCACGTCGAAGTTCACGGTGCACGACGAAGAAAACGCCGCGAAGACCGGTGACCGGGTCGAGATCGTGGAGACGCGTCCGCTCAGCCGGCGCAAACGGTGGACGCTCAAGCGCGTGGTGCGGAAGGCGCTCGAAGTCTAAAGAAGTCGGGTTGGGCAGGTAAGGCGGGTAGGGCAGGTAGGGCGGGCCTCCGAGGTCGAACCCACCTGGCCCACCAGCCCCACCCGGCCCACCTGACCTTTAAGGTGTTGCCATGATCCAGATGCGATCGATTCTCGACGTTGCGGACAATTCGGGGGCGCGCAAAATCGCCATCATCAACCCGATCGGCGGATCGACCGGCCGCTACGCGCGTCTCGGCGACATCGTCACCGCGTCGGTGAAGGAAGCGACGCCGGAATCGAACGTGAAGAAGGGGCAGGTGGTCAAGGCAGTCATCGTGCGCACGGTGAAAGAGCAGCGGCGCCGCGACGGCACCTACATCCGGTTCGACCGGAACGCGGCCGTGCTCATCAACGATCAGGGCGAGCCGATCGGGACGCGCGTGTTCGGTCCGGTCGCGCGCGAGCTGCGCGAACGCCGGTTCATGAAGATCATCTCGCTGGCGCCCGAGGTGCTTTGATACGTGAGATTGCTGATTGCTGATTGCTGGATTACTGATTGCTGGATTACTGATTGTTTGAGTGCTGAATGCTTGATAGCTGATTGAAATCAACAATCAACACTCAGCAATCAACAATCTCATGAGTAAGAAATGTCGAGTCTAGCTACGCCGCTGCGAAAGAACGACAACGTGCTGATCATCGCGGGAAAGGACCGGGGCAAGCGCGGTCGCATCCTGAAAGTGCTGCCCGACAAGAACCGCCTCATCGTTGAAGGCGTGAACATGATCAAGCGGCACACGAAGCCGAATCCCGGTCGGCAGATCAAGGGCGGCATCGTGGAGCGCGAAGCGTCGCTGCACGCCAGCAACGTGCAGCTCGTGTGTCCGGAGTGCAGCGCCCAGACCCGCGTCGGTCACAAGATTCTGGGCGACGGCCGGAAGGTCCGCATCTGCCGCAAATGCGAGGGAGTCGTCGACAAATGAGCGCTCGACTCAAAGAGAAGTACCAGAAGGACGTCATCCCGGCCCTGACGAAGGAGTTCGGGTACAAGAACGTGATGGCCGTGCCGCGGATCGCGAAGGTCGTGGTCAACATGGGGCTCGGCGAGGCCACGTCGAACGCGAAGATCATCGACACCGGTGCCGACGAGCTCGCACGGATCACCGGCCAGAAGCCGGTCACACGCCGCGCGAAGAAATCGATCGCCGCCTTCAAAGTCCGGAAAGGAATGCCGATCGGCACGCTGGTCACGCTGCGCGGCGAACGGATGTGGGAGTTCCTCGACCGGCTGGTCAGCATTGCGCTGCCGCGCGTGCGCGACTTCAAGGGCGTCTCGCCGCGCGGGTTCGACGGCCGCGGCAACTACACGCTCGGACTGCGCGATCAGCTGTTGTTCCCCGAGGTCGATTACATGAAGGTCGACAAGGCGCGCGGGATGAACGTGTCGTTCGTCACCACGGCGAAAACCGACGAGGAAGCCCGGAAGCTCCTGCAATTCATCGGCATGCCGTTCAGACAGAACTGAGCGCCCGCGAAAGCCTAGAAAGAGCACACGATGGCCACGACTGCAAAGATCGCTAAAGAACACAAGACGCCCAAGTTCAAGATCCGGTTGCGCAATCGCTGCCATCTGTGCGGCCGTCCGCGCGCCTACATGCGCAAGTTCGCGTTGTGCCGGCTCTGCTTCCGGAAGCTCGCGCTCGAAGGCGATGTGACCGGCGTCACGAAAAGCAGCTGGTAGCGAGGGAACCGGCCGTAGTGCAGGCCTTCAGGCCTGCCGTACCGGCGGACCTGACGGTCCGCACGACAGTTGACAGCCGAAAGCGAAGGCCGACAGCCAGGAGCCGAAAGCGAAGAGAGATATGACAGATCCAATCGCAGACATGCTCACGCGGATTCGAAACGCGGTGTCCGCCAAGCACACGCGGGTCGACATGCCAGGGTCGCGACTGAAGACCGAGATTGCCCGCATCCTGCAGGACGAGGGCTACATTCAGGGGTTCAAGGTGCTCGACGAACCGACCCAGGCCGCGCCCGCGATGAAAACGCTGCGGCTCTTTCTGAAATACGGGCCGCGCGGGGAGAAGCTCATCACCGGCGTCCAGCGCATCAGCCGGCCTGGCCGGCGCGTGTATTTCGGCAAGGAGGACGTGCCCGACGTGCTCGGCGGGCTCGGCACCAGTATTCTCACCACCTCGCGGGGTGTCATGACCGGCCGAGAGGCAGTGAAGGCCGGCGTCGGCGGCGAAGTGCTGTGTAACGTATGGTGACGCTTGTCCAAGTCTCAGGTGTCAAGGCTCAAGTCTCAGGACATCTCTCCGGAGCTCTTGAGAGTTGAGACTTGAGAATTGAGAGTTGAAGAATATGTCACGCATCGGCAAAAAGCCCATCACGATTCCTAAAGGTGTCACGGTCAAGGTCCTGGACAACGCCGTCGAGGTGCAGGGACCCAAAGGCAAGTTGCGCCAGAGCCATCCGGCCGGCATCAACTTCGAGTTGGCCGACGGCCACCTCGTGGCGCGGACGAAGACCGATGACCCGCAACTCGGGAAATTTCACGGTCTCGCGCGCAGTCTGGTCGCCAACGCGGTCACCGGCGTCACCAACGGATTCAAGCGCGAGCTCGACATCGTCGGGGTCGGCTACCGCGCGGAAGTGAAGGGGAAGCAGGTGATTTTCGCTCTGGGCTACTCGCATGCCGTCGTGTTCGACATTCCCGCCGGCATCGATGTCGCGATCGAGAAGCAGACGCACATCACGGTCACCGGGGTCGATCGGCAGCTCGTGGGCCAGGTCGCGGCGAACATTCGACGCTTTCGCAAGCCGGATCCGTACAAGCAGAAAGGCGTGCGGTACACCGGCGAAGTGCTGAAGAAGAAGGCTGGAAAGACCGGAGCCAAGTAGGCCAGGTAGGCCGGGTAGGTCAGGTAGGTCGGGGAGGTCGGGGAGGTCATGAAGATCAAGACGAAAGAGGATCGCCGGCATCGCATTCAGTTGCGGCAGCGCAAGCGGATTATGGGCACGCAGGAGCGCCCGCGGCTCAGCGTCTTTCGCAGCGTGTCGCACATCTACGCCCAGGTGATCGACGATCTGCACGGCCGCACGCTCGTGGCGGCCTCCACGGTCGATCCCTCGATGAAGGGCACGCTGGCCGACGGCGCCCGCGGCGGCAACGTCAAGGGCGCCGAGGCGGTGGGCAAGGCGATTGCCGAGCGCGCGATCGAAAAGGGCATCAAGCGCGTGGTCTTCGACCGCAGTGGGTTTCTGTATCACGGGCGCATTCGCGCCGTCGCGGACGCCGCGCGCAAGGGCGGCCTGGAATTCTAATCGGGGGCCGAGCGCGTCGGCCCGGTGACGTATATGAGAACACGTGAGCGAATCGATTCGTCGCAGCTCGACATCAAGGACACGGTGGTGTCCATCAACCGCGTGACGAAGGTGGTCAAGGGCGGCAAGAATCTGAGCTTCAGCGCGCTCGTCGTCGTTGGCGACGGTCACGGCGTGGTCGGGTTCGGGATTGGCAAGGCGAAGGAAGTGCCGTCCGCGATCAAGAAGGGCATCGAGGCGGCGAAGAAGAACCTCATCCGGGTGCCGCTGCAGGGGACGACGATTCCGCACACGGTGACCGGGGTGTTCGGAGCGGGCCGCGTGTTGCTCAAGGCGGCGCCGGACGGCACGGGCATCATTGCCGGCGGTGCCGTGCGCGCCGTGGTGGAATCGGCGGGCTTCACGAACATCCTTACCAAGTCGCTCGGTTCGGCGAACCCGCACAATGTGGTCCGT
>QHWF01000067.1 GCA_003222455.1 Acidobacteriota bacterium | reverse complement strand
GTAAACAAGCCCGTGACGCTCAAGGGCAGCGTGACGAGAATCGAGTGGGCGAATCCACACATCTGGGTGTATCTGGATGTGACCGACGATCAAGGCAACGTCCAGCCGTGGCAGTGCGAAGGTGGTCCTCCCAATACGCTGACACGGAACGGCTGGACCAAGGATTCCTTGAAGCCGGGCGATCAGGTCAGCATCGATGGCGTGTTGGCGAAGGACGGCTCGAAGACCTGCAACGCGCGCGCAGTCAAGCTTCCGGATGGCCGGAGCGTATTTGCCGGTTCCTCAGGTGGCGACACTCCGCCTCCGGTCAAGCGCTAGGAGCGTATCCGGCTAACCTGACGCCACGCTGGAACGCAAAGGCCGCGAAGGCCGCAAAGGAATTCTGTGAAGAATCGTTTTGTCGCGAGCCTGCTGGCCGTGCTGGCCCTGCTGACGATGACGCCTGTGTTCCGGATGATCGCCGCAGACCAGCAGGAATTCCGGCCGCCCTCGGGTCCTGCGCCCCGGACTGCGTCCGGCAAAGTGGACTTCAGCGGTGTCTGGCAAAAGCCGTACGTGCCGGACATGACCAAAGACGGCAAAGATCAAAAGGGCATGTCCGAGCTTCCGTTTACTCCCTGGGGAGAGGCCGAATGGAAGAAATACGACGCGGCCGAAGGCGACTACACGGGCGCCTGCCTCCCCTTCGGCATGACGCGCTCCGTCAACACGCCGGAGCCGATGCAAATCATGCAGAGCGACACCCACTTTGCCTTCCTGTTTGAACAGAACTCCTGGTTCACCGTGGTTCCCATCGACGGCCGCCAGCACGGCAACGGCATCCCGACATGGTTCGGCGACTCCGTGGGTCACTGGGAGGGCGACACGCTGGTCATCGACACGGTCAACTTCAACGGCAAGACCCGCCTGGATACGATCGGCCATCCTCACAGCGATCAGTTGCATCTCGTCCAGCGCTTCTCGCGGCCCGATCGCGGTCACATCGCCTACGAAGTGATCGTCGACGATCCCAGGACCTTCACCAGGCCGTGGAAGAACACGCGGAATTTCACCCTGAGGCCCGACTGGCAGATCATGGAGTACTCCTGCGAGGAAAATAACAAGAGCCTCTGGGAAGGCCGCATCAAAGTTCCGAAGTATGTAAAGTAATTCGGTCTGACACCGGTCGGGCCCTGGCATGCGCAGGACACTGCCGTTGATTGCGGTCTCAATCGTCTCGCTCGCCATTCCGGCGAACGGCGCACGCGTCACGGTGCCGCCGGCCGAGGCGCTCGTCGGTCCGATATCCTCCGCGCAGGCTCCGGACACTGCCGACGTGGCGGAGGGGATGAGACTCTATCTGCATAAGGGGGATTGCCAGGCGTGTCACGGCTGGGCGGCTGACGGCCGCAAGATGGACAGTCAGATGCCGGACGGATCCAACCTGCGCGAAACGAGGCTCGACCGCGCCAGGCTGATAACGACCATCAAGTGTGGACGGCCGGGAACAGGCATGCCGGCATTCGACAAGCTCGCCTACACCGACGGGCGTTGCTACGGTATGAAGCAGACCGATCTCAAGTCGCCGATGCCCGATCCGCCGGCGACGTTTCAGCAGCGAGAGATCGAGCTGCTGGTGGACTTCCTGCTCCAGAAGGTCGTCGGCAAAGGGCCGATGGATCGCGCCAGGTGCATCGAATTCTGGGGCTCGGAGGTCGAGGCATGCCGCGAGTTTCCAAAATAGGACGACGGAGAGCCACGACGATCAACGCAGAACACGCGGAACCCGCAGAGAAACGGTTTTGTTCTGCGGGTTCTGCGGTTTCTGCGTTGAATGTTGTGTTGCGTCAGTTCAACGCGAAGACGAACAGATAACTCGAGTTCTCCAGCTTGTCGAACTTCACCGGATGCAGGTGGCGCCCGCCGGACTGCACCGCAACATATTGCTTCGGCCCGATTGCGTACGTTACAGGTGCGCCCTTCAGCGGCGTGCCGACATTGAAGCGCCAGAGCTCCTCGAGCGTTTCGTCGTTGTAGGCAACGACCCACCCATCCTGCAGCGCTGTAAACACCACACCGCCCGCGGTGTCGGTCGCGCCCGAACGAATCTCGATGTCGGTCACCGCCTTGGCCAGCACTTTATGGTTGATCGTGTCGTACGCCGTGATCGAGCCGTAATACAGATCGCTGCTGTAAGTCCGTTTCTCGCTTTTCTTTTCGTCGATGCCGCCTTCCGGCGATAAGAACGCGACGGCGGCGCCATTGGCCGAGGAGCAGCCCTCGATGCCGACGCCGTAGGCGATATTCTTGACCGGGTTGTACGCCGTCGGCTGGTGCGCGATGCCGCCGTGCCAGGTCGGGCACGTGCGCTTCTGGCCATCGCCGCGCAGCGCGCGCGCGGCCGGATTGTAGATCTGCACATCCAGCCTGGGATCGTAGTCGAGCGGCTTGCCCGTTCTGGGATTGAGACCTTTCGTCCAGTTCAGATCGTTGACGTACTGGCCTCCCTTGAGGAATTCGCCATTGGTGCGGTCCAGCGAGTAGAAGAAGCCGTTGCGCGCGAAATGGCTGACGACCTTACGGCTTCGGCCGTCGATCGTCGTGTCGTACAGCATGTGGATGCCGACTTCGTCGAAGTCCCACGAATCATTCGGCGTGTATTGGAAGTACCAGGCCAGCTTGCCGGTGTCGACGTTCAGCGCGACCACAGAGTTGGTGTAGAGGTTGTCACCGGGGCGCGCCTGCGGATCGTAAATCGGGACCGGATTGCCCGTGCCCCAGATCGTGAGCTTCGTCGACGGATCATAGGAGCCGGTCTGCCACAGGCCGCCGCCGCCTGTCTTCCAGGCGTTGTTCGTATCTTTCCAGGTTTCGCTGCCCGGATCGCCCGGCTTCGGCACGACGTACCAGCGCCAGAGCTCCTTGCCCGATCGAGCGTCGAGCGCCGCGATCCAGCCGCGCGTCTTCGCATCGCCGGCGCCGTTGGTGAACCGCTCTTTGCCGCCGAGTTCAATGGTCTTCGCCACCATCTGGTCCCACACGATTTCGCCGTTGTTGCGGTTGATCGCAATCACGCGGCCGTCGGGCAGATTGGCGATCACGAGATCTTCCCAGAGCGCAATGCCGCGCGTGCGCGGAAGATTTCCCTGGTGCTTCACCCCGGGATCCGTCACCCAGACGAACTCGCCCTTGCCCGGATTGCGGCCGTCGATCTTGTAGATCGTGCCCCAGCCGTCACTCGTGTAGAGAAAGCCGTTGTCGACGAGGGGATGGATCTCGCTCTCCGGACCGTTCTGTCCCACGTCCTGCATGCCGCCCAGCGCCATGGCCCAGACGAGGCGAAGGTTCTTGACACTGTCGCGGTTGATCTGCGTCAGCTTCGAATAGCGGGTGGATCCATAATCGCCGTTCATCATCAGCCAGTTCTGCGGCTCGTTCTGCGCGTTGAGCAGCCGGTCCCTGTTGACCGTCATGGTGTACTGGCCGGAGCCGGAAACTGTTGCCGCCGCCAGCGCGGCGGCTGTTAATCCGCCCGCCAGAGCTGCTGAAGCCGCTGAACGGCGTTTCAAGAGTCTCCGCGTGAGACGTCGCGTGCCCGTGCTGATCGACAACAGACGGCGTTGCATGGCGCGAATTGTAGCGCACCGCCTCTTCCACTGCTCCACGGATGGCATTTTGCGAGTGACGGTAACGAAGCTCGGCCCCGACCCGACGAGTGAAAACACGCCGCTGTCAGGCGGACCTTCGTTACTAGATCCGCGCGTGGGGCCCGCGTCGGGGACCCGGGGTTGCCCGGCAGAATTGACAATTTCATACACATTCAGGCCGTGCAAGCACGGCTAGGTACGGCATACTTGACCCGGAGAGCCCGCAATGCCAGAACGATCGGCACGTTCGCGAGCGCTGGTGGCGCTGCTGGGCGTCTGCGTTCTAGGAGCGGCCCCGCGTATTCGCGCTCGGGCCGACACGTGGGCCGGCCCTTCCGTCGCCGTGCAGACCGCCGCGCCGGCCACCCCTTCAATCCCCACGAGCGACATCCTGAATAAGTATTGCGTCACGTGCCACAACAGCCGGCTGAAAACAGCCGGCCTGCAGATCGACAGCCTGGACGTCCAGCATGTTGCCGGCAATGCCCAACAGTGGGAAAAAATCGTCACGAAACTCCGCACGGGCGAGATGCCGCCTCCGGGCCGGCCGCGGCCGGATGCCGCCACCTATGCGGCGGTCGCGACCGCACTCGAACGGGAACTGGACGCGGCGGCGGCCGCGAAACCAAGTCCGGGGCGCGTTCCTGTTCACCGCTTGAACCGCAGCGAGTACACCAACGCCATCCGCGATCTGCTCGACCTCGAGATCGACGGACGCGCGTTGCTGTCATCAGACGAAGCCGATCAGGAAGGCTTTGACAATGTGGCGAGTGTGCTGTCGGTCTCGCCGGCGCTGCTGGAAAATTACCTGTCTGCCGCGCGAACGCTCAGCCGGTTGGCTGTCGGCGATCCGGCACTGCATCCGGTGATCGACACGTTCAAGATTTCGAAGGCGCTGGTGCAGGACGAACGCCTCAACGACGACCTGCCGTTCGGTTCCCAGGGCGGCGCACTCATCCGCTATCACTTTCCGCTCGACGCGGAGTACACCATCAAGGTGCTGCTGCGACGGCAGGAGTACGACTACATCATCGGCATGGGCGAGCCCCATCAGCTCGACTTCCGTCTCGACGGCGTGCTCCTGAAGCGGTTCACGGTCGGCGGTGAAGCCAGGGGGATGACCAATCCGGAAAATTTCGCCGGGAATACGCAGGGCGATCCGGAATTCGAAGAATACATGCACACCGCCGACGCGAATCTCGAGGTGCGCGTCCCCGTGAAAGCAGGCCCTCACGAAGTCAGCGTGTCCTTCGTCAGGCGGTTCTGGGAGCCCGAAGGCGTGCTGCAGCCGCCGCAGACCGGTTTTGGACGCACGACCAACGAGTATTACCACGGCAATCCTGCGGCGGAGATCGTATCGATTGGCGGTCCGTACGGCGTGCCCGCAACGGGACAGTCGCCGAGCCGCCGCAAGGTATTCATCTGCCAACCCCCGGATAAAAACCTCGCCTGTGCGAGAAAGATCCTGTCGACGCTCGCGATGCGCGCCTATCGGCGGCCGGTGACCGGGAGCGAGATCGAAACGCTGCTCGGTTTCTACAAGGCCGAAGACAGCTTCGATGCCGGCATCCAGCGGGGGATCGAACGCATCCTCGCGGCTCCGAGTTTTCTTTTCCGCATCGAACGCGAGCCCCCAGGGCTGGCGGCCGGATCCGTGTATCGCCTCAGCGATCTCGACCTGGCGTCGCGGCTGTCGTTTTTCTTGTGGGGCAGCATTCCGGACGATGAGCTGCGAGATGCGGCGGTTCGCGGCACGCTGAACGATCCCGCGGCGCTCGAGAAGCAGGTTCAGCGCATGCTTCGCGATCCGCGGTCGAAAGCGCTGGTCGACAATTTCGCCAGCCGGTGGCTCGAGCTGAGCAAACTCCCGGGGGTTGTGCCCGACACCGAGCTGTATCCGGAATTCGACGAGAACCTGCGCGATGCGATGGAACAGGAGACCAAGCTGTTTATCGGCAGCCAGGTGCACGGCAACCGCAGCGTGGTGGAGCTGCTGACGGCCGACTATTCGTTTCTGAACGAGCGGCTGGCGGCGCACTACGGGATTCCGAATATTTACGGCTACCATTTCCGGCGCGTCACGTTCACCGGCAACACACGCGGCGGGCTCCTCGGTCAGTCGAGCGTCCTGACGGTCACCTCATATCCCAATCGCACGTCTGTCACGATGCGCGGACGGTGGCTGCTCGCGAACATGCTGGGCGCCCCGCCGCCGCCGCCGCCGCCCGACATTCCTGCGCTCAAAGAAGCGGGCGTCGAGGGTCAGCCCCGATCGCTCCGCGAGCGGATGGAGATGCACCGGAAGAACCCGGCGTGCGCATCGTGTCATCAGCGGATGGACCCGCTGGGTTTCGCGCTCGAGAATTTCGACGCCCTCGGAAAATGGCGCACCGTCAGCGACGGCGCGCCGATCGATCCGTCGGCGTTGTTCCCTGACGGGACGCGATTCGAGGGTCTCGCGGGTCTGCGGACGCTGCTCGTCAGCCACAAGGAAGACTTCGTCCGCACGCTCAGCGGCAAGCTCCTGGCCTACGCGGCGGGCCGGGGCCTCGACTATCAGGACATGCCCGCTATCCGGAAAATCGAGCGCGATGCCGCGGCGGCCGATTACTCCTGGTCATCGGTCATCACGGGAATCGTCAAGAGCCCACCGTTCAGCATGGCCGTCGCGAGTGGGGAGGCCATGAAGACGAATGCGGATCTGAAATGAGGCTCAAGGCTCAAGGCTCAGGGCAAAAGCCAGGAGCCAGGAGCCAAAAGCCTGCGGTCATCGAAAGGCCACGCAATGATCATCTCGAAGAAAGCGATACCGCGGCGCACCGTCTTACGCGGCCTCGGGTCGATGCTGGCGTTGCCGCTGTTCGACAGCATGGTGCCCGCACTCTCGGCGCTGCAGAAGACGGCCGCCAGACCGTTCAACCGATTCGGCGTCATGTATGTGCCCAACGGCATGATCATGAAGAACTACCTGCCGTTGACCGAAGGCCCGGCCTACGAGCTCACACCGACGTTGAGCGCGCTGGCGCCGTTTCGCGAGCAGGTGCTCGTGTTGAGCGGGCTGGAGTGCATTCCGACGCCCGGACGGCCGGGCGGCGCGCATGCCAAAGCGAGCACGCGGTTCCTGACCGACGTGTCGCCCCCGTTGAGTGAGACCTGGCTCGATGCCGGCATTTCGATGGATCAAATCCTCGCCCAGGAAACAGGCAAGCTGACGCAGGTGGCGTCGCTCGAGCTCGCCATCGAGTCCGGCGAGACGGCGGGCGCCTGCGACACCGGGTTCGCGTGTCCTTACACGAACACCATCAGCTGGAAGAGTCAGAACACGCCGTTGCCCACCCAGAACAACCCGCGTGTGATCTTCGAGCGCCTGTTCGGCGACAGCACCAGCACGGATCCAAAGGCGCGGCGCGCGCGGTTGCGCCAGCAGCGCAGCGTGCTCGATTCGGTCGGCGAGGAAGTGGCGCGCCTTCAGGGGGTTCTTCCGCAGGGCGATCGGACGAAGCTCACCGAATACCTCGACGCCATTCGCAACGTCGAACAGCGCATCCAGATTGCCGAGACGCAAAGCGATCAGGAGCTGCCGCTCGTCGATCATCCCGCGGGCATCCCGTCGGGCTGGGAAGATCATCTGAATCTGATGTTCGATTTGCAGGTGCTGGCGTTTCAGTGCGACCTCACGCGGGTCATCACGCTCATGGTGGGACACGAGCACAGCGGCATGACCTACCCGCAGATTGGCGTGCCCGACGCGCATCACCCTGTATCGCACCATCAACAGGAGCCCGAGAAGGTCGCGAAGGTCGCAAAGATCAATGCGTATCACATGCAGATGTTCGCCAGGCTGCTCCAGAAACTGCACGCGACCCCGGACGGCGACGGCACGCTGCTGGATCATGTGACGATGATGTACGGCGCGGGGATGGCGGACAGCAACAGCCACTCGCCGATTGATATCCCGATGATCCTGGCGGGAGGCGGCGCCGGGAATCTGCAGGGAGGACGGCACGTCCGGTTCAAGAACATGCCGCTGGCAAATCTGCATCTGACGCTCCTGGATCAATTCGGCGTGCACGTGGATCAGATTGGAGACAGCACGGGACGAGTCGATGCGCGGATTCTGTCGCTGTAGACATCTTCTAAAGCCGATGTCCCTGCGAGTGAGACAGGTGTTCGGCTTTAGAAGCTGTCTTGGTTTGCGGCCGCTCCGCGGCCGCCACGTACGCGCTACGTGTGTGGCCGCCCTGCTGTTGTCGGTCGGCCTGGCCGCGGCGACGGATCTGCGCCTGATCCAGGCGGTCAAGAACAGTGACGTTGCAACGGTACGCGGGCTGCTGACCGAACGCCCTCTGAAAATTGACGTCAATGCCGCGCCGGGCGATGGCGCAACCGCGCTTCACTGGGCCGTTCATCGGGACGATCTCTCGATGGTCGATCTGTTGATCCGCTCCGGCGCGCGCGCGAATGTCGCCAACGACCTGGGGGTGACTCCCCTCCATTTAGCCTGCACGAACCGCAGCGCGCCGATGGTCGAGCGGCTCCTGACGGCTGGCGCCAACGCGAACGCGACGCTGCTGAACGGCGAGACCGTTCTGATGACCTGCGCCCGTGCGGGCGACGCCAGAGCGGTGAAAGCGCTGCTCGTTCGCGGCGCCGACGTGAACGCGAAGGAGCACGAGCACCATCAGACCGCGCTGATGTGGGCGGTGGCACAACGACATCCGGAGGTCGTCCAGCTGCTGATCGACGCCCGTGCCGACATTCGCGCCCGCTCCCTCACCTACGCGCAGACCGTCGTCGGCGAGCAGACGCAGCGTGCGGGACGTGAAGAGCTGAATTACACGGTGCTGCGAGGCGGGGCCACGCCCTTGCTGTTCACCGCCAGGGCCGGCGACGCCGAGTCTGCGAGGCTGTTGCTGAAGGCCGGAGCCGACCCGAATGATGCGCAGCCGGATGGCGTGAGCGCCCTGGTGCTCGCCGCGCACAGCGGCAACGGTCACGTCGCCGCGCTGCTGCTGGAACACGGCGCGGATCCCGATGCGTTCGGCAGTGGATACACTGCGTTGCATGCGGCGATCCTGAGAAGCGATCTGCCTCTGGTGAAGGCGCTCCTCGCTCACGGCGCCAACCCGGATGTCCGCATGACGAAGGGCACGCCGGTGCGGCGCGACACCACGGATTGGAATCTGCCGGCGACGCTGATCGGATCGACCCCGTATTTGCTGGCAGCCAGGTTCCTCGAGCCCGACATCATGCCGGTGCTCGTGGCTGGAGGCGCCGATCCGGGAGTCACCATGCCGAACGGCGCAACCGCGCTGATGCTGGCGGCAGGGATGGGGTCGAGCAAGACGGCGAGCCGGCGCGGAATCGAGGCCATCGATTTTGGCAAGATCGAGCCGGAGAGCCGCGTGCGCGACACCGTCGCTGCCGCCGCCGGCCTGGGCGGCGACGTGAATGCGGCGAACCAGGCTGGCGATACCGCGGTGCACGTCGCGGCCGCGCTGGGGCACGACACGGTCGTTCAGTTCCTCGTGGACCGTGGCGCCCGCGTCAACGTGAAGAACACGCGTGGCATCACCCCGTTGCTGGCGGCGATGTTCGGTTCAACGACCGGCAGAGGGAGCGCCGCCGCCCCGGCTGGCGCCGATTTGATCGGATTCGAGCGTCCGGTGGAGCTGGTCCATCCGAGCACGGTGGCGCTGCTGAAACAATTAGGCGCCACGGAGAATTAGGAATTCTGAATTCGGAATTCTGAATTCGGATCATGTGCAATCGCAATTCCAAATTCCGAATTCCGAATTCTGAATTGCTGAAGTGTGTTTGTCTGATCGCCTTGGCCGTGAGGCCTGCGTCGGCGCAGCAGACCTTCACCGGCAGACTCTCCGACAGCCTGTGTGGCGCCGCCCATCACTCCACGGTGGCGGCAGCCGCGCTGAGTGATCGACAGTGCCTGCTCGCGTGCATCAACGCGCTGGCGAAGTATGTACTCGTGGATCAAGACAATCAGGTGTTACCGATCGCGAACCAGGATGCGAGGGGCCTTCCGCTGTACGCCGGGCGGCCGGTGAAGCTCACCGGCGAGTGGAAGGGGAACGCCATCCTGGTCACGAAAGTCGAAGCGATTCCCGCGCATCTCCACATCGGCCACGTGATGACGAACTGGCGCGACACGCCGGGCACGCGCGGATTTCTGCCGGTCGCGGTCGAGGAGGCCAGAGTCGCCGTCCTGCACGCCGGGCTCGCCGCGAAAGCCGCGAGTCTCGACGACATCAAGCTTCACGCGAGCCACGTGTTGAACGCGCTCGATCCCGGTATCGAACCGAAAGGGCCGGGCGCTGGATACGGGCTCAGGAAGGCGGCGGCCGGTGCGCTGCAGCATCTCGACTTTGCGGTCAAGGCCGACGGTGCGACGGCCAACATCACGACGCAGGCCGCGCCGGTGTCTTCGTCACTCGCGAACGTGCTGCAATGGGTGGATCAGGCCATCGCGGCCGCGCAGAGAATCCGCACGGCGACCGATCGCACCGAAGTCACGGGCCCGGTCGCCGATCTTGTCGCCCTGACGCGGCTGATCAGCGATGAAGGTCTGCAGCAGGCCCAGAGCCACATGGGTCTGATGCTCAAGGCCGAAGGTCTCCTCGGGGTTCCCCGGTAGCACCGATTCTTCGAGTTGCCGATCTGACCGTCACGACCAGTGCCCGAATGTGACGGCTGGCCGAATCAGGCCATGAACCTGGCGTGAGGCGTTGCGTATGATGCACCTCCTCGCGGAAGATTGCTGCAATGGCTGTTCTCACGCGCGAGACGATCGAAGCTGCGTTTCTGGCGCGCGAGCTTGGGCTCACCTCCTCTGCCGATGCCCTGAAGCTCGTGTTGACGTACTATCCGGCGGACCGCCTCCCGGTGCGGACCCGCCTGTTGCTCGAGGAGCTGCTGGATGACCGCGCGTGAATGTTGTGAGCAGGCGATTGCGGCTGGTTCGAGCTATCAACGGGTCGTGAACGCATTCATCGATGAATTCCGGCGCGCGACGCCGGGCGAACGCGCGCGCGCGGCCGCCGATGCCATTGATTCGTCGGGACCGCTCGAGGGGCTCGTCGCAGCGGTTGTCAGCGCGCTCTGTCGCGAGACTGGGACGACCACGGCATCCTGGGTCGCGCGAGTCGGCAGCCCGATGCCATTCTTCGCGTTTCCGGCCACGTCGTACGAGATGCGGGTTCGCCTGATGTTCGAGTCGCCGGCGCCCTTTCGAATCCGCAACGTGTTCGTGCCCGAGAACTACCTGTCGCGAGCGTGATCGGAGAATCAACTCTTGATCCGCGGCGACCGTCCCGTCCTGTCGGAATCTGGTTGACACGGAGAGTGATCCGAATCGAGAAGGCGCCTGCGCCACAGGAGGTAGTGAGTGTCTGCTTCTAATGTG
>QHWF01000066.1 GCA_003222455.1 Acidobacteriota bacterium | reverse complement strand
GATCTCGCGAAGCATCGCAGGATCCCCGGGCGCCACGCGAAATACGGCCGACAACAGGATCTCACCCGATGACTGCAGGCGGCTCCGATCGTAACCAAACGCCATGTGCGCCGCCGGCACGTCGTCGATCGTTCCGCCACGCGACGCAACGCGCACGCTCTCGACCAGATCGCCAATCAGACGTTCGGAGAAGTGTGCGTTGCCGAAGATGGCGCCCCCGACTGTTCCCGGCGTGCCTGCCCACGCCTCCAGCCCGGCGCATGCGTGGGTGATCGTCCATCGAACCAGACCGTTGATCGTGATGGCTGCGTCCGCCCGGACGCTCCGGTCGTCGATCGACGAAATGGTCCAGCCTCGCGGCCGGATCACCAGGCCACGGATGCCGGCGTCGGCGATCAGGACGTTCGAGCCGCCGCCCAGGATGGTCACGCTGACGCCTGCGCGTTCCGCAAGGGCCATGGCAACCACGATTTCGTCGGTGTTACGTGTTTCGATCAGCCACTGGGCGGGGCCGCCGACGCGAAAGGTCGTGAAAGGCGCCAACGGTACCTGAGCGCGAGCGCGCGTCCCGAACGCCTCGCGAAGCATCGTCTCGAAATCGGTCGTCACGCTCACGTTTCAACCGCCATCAGCGCCCGTTCCTGGGCAATCAACGCCGCGATCGCCTCGCCAGGCGTACAGACGCGAAACGTGATCGTGTCGCCCGGACATAGTTGACCTGCAACGCTGATGTCCGCGGTAATCACGGTCGCAATCTTCGGATAGCCGCCCGCGGTCTGCCGATCGGCCATCAGCAGGATCGGCTGGCCGGATGCGGGCACCTGCAGGACACCGAGTGGTGTGGCGTCGGAAATGATATCCGCTCCCCGCGAATGGGACAGCCGCGGGCCGGTCAATCGGAATCCCATGCGATCGGAGTTCTGCCCGATGGCGTAGGGTGCGGATTGCAGCACGTTCAAGGCATCGTCGCTGAAGTACTCCCGCTGCGGACCTGCGAGCACACGGATGACCGCTCCGCCTTCCGGCAGCTGCACGACGGGCTGGGCCAGCGCCGCAGCGCTCCGGCGCGTACAACCGGGGTCGCCAAGCGGCAATCGGTCGCCGGCTCGGATGGGCCGCCCGTCGATCCCTCCCATCCCGCTGATCAGATGCGTGGAACGGCTGCCCAGGGTTGCCGGCACCACGATGCCGCCGGCGATCGCGATATAGGCGCGGGCGCCGCGAAGCCGCGCGCCGAAGCGGAGCTGCGACTCCGCCGGCACGATGAACGGCGCGTGCATCGGCATCGGCTTGCCGTCCACCAGAATCTCGAACTCCGCTCCCGTCACGGCGATCACACGCTCGTCTTCGAAGTCGAGTTGCGGACCGAGAAGCGTCACTTCAAGCGTCGCGGCATCCGGATCGTTCCCCACCAGGACGTTCGCGAGACGATGCGACACAGGATCCATCGGGCCGGCGACCGGCACGCCGCGCGACTGCAGCCCCCATCGTCCCCGATCCTGGATGGTCGTGAGCATGCCGGCCTTGACGACGCGTGCCGCACTCATGTCAAACGGTCGTATTCGACGCGGTCGATCGCGTAGAACTCAACGGCGTCGCCGGCCTTCATGAGAAAGGCTTCGGGACGCGTGGCATCGAAGGGCTTCACCGGCGTGCGACCGATCAACTGCCAGCCTCCTGGCGTCTGTGCCGGATAGATGCCGGTTTGCACGCCCGCTATGCCAACGGTGCCCGGCGGGACCCGAACGCGTGGTGTTGCGTGACGCGGCGCCGCAATCCTCGCGTCCACGATGCCCATGTATGCGAAACCCGGTACGAACCCCACCATGAACACGCGATAGATGGTACCGGCGTGAATCTGAATCGCTTCCGCCTCGCTCATCTGTCCGAATTCGGCGACTGCCGGAAGATCCGGCCCGAAATCGCCTCCATAGCACACGGGAATCCGGAGCGGCGGACGCCCGACTCCACTCGTGGCCGCCGGACGTTGCGATTGCTCACGCAGCTGGGCGACCAGCCGATCGTAATCGGTGCGCAGCGGATCGAAATACACAGCCACCGACCGATAGGTGGGAACGACGTCGCGGACCCCGGCGATGGCCGCACCCTGGATCGCCTCGGCCACCGCAATCGCACGATCGTTGACGACCGGATCAATGCGTTCCTCGAACTCGACGATGAGGGCCGAATCACCGGCCGCAACCACGCGGAACGAGCCTGTGAAAATATCACTCATGCGTGGGGGCCGGCTTCCCGCCTTCGCTTCGCTTCGGCGAGGCACGCCGTAGCGCAAAGCGCGGAGGCGGCAGCCGGATTGGAAAAATCCGCCTACAGGCGGACGCCACGGGAGATTTTTTCACAGGCCCGAACGTGATCGCATCGCTCACAGCTCAGGCGTCCTCGCTCCGGGTTGCGGGCGCGCCAGCAGCCCGTGGTGAAAGTCTGGCTGCATTCGACGGGCGACGCATCCTCGCCCGCCTCGGTGCCACGCCACACTTTCACCACGGGCTGCTCGGGGCGGGCTCACGGCCCGCTCCCCGATTCCACAGCCCGGGGTTCGGGCGTGCCGAGCGCCCGCACCAGCTTCTGGTGGATACCGCCGAATCCGCCGTTCGACATCAGGACGACGAGGTCGCCCCGGCGATGTTCGCGAACGATCACGCGAACGATGCCATCGAGCGACTCGGCCTCGCGCGCCCGCCGCCCACGGGCCGTCACATCGCCGACAAGCTGTGGAATCGACAGCCGCTCCGATTCGGGCAGCGTCGAACGAAACACGGGGGCGACGACGACTTCGTCGGCGGCGTCGAACGCCCGCGCAAAATCGTCCTGGAAAATGCGGCGGCACGAAGAGGCGGATCGCGGTTCGAACACGGCCCAGATCCGCGCGGCGGGATTCGCGAGGCGCAGCCCGGCGAGCGTCTCGGCGACGGCGGTCGGATGGTGTGCAAAGTCGTCGTACACCGTGACGCCGTCCACCACGCCGACGATTTCGAGGCGACGTTTGATACCCGCAAACAACCGCAGACCTTCGCCGATACGTTCCGGGCTGATCCCTACTTCGGTTGCGACGGCAATGGCCGCGAGCGCGTTGCGGATATTGTGGACGCCGAGCAGCGGCATCTCGAAGACGCCGAATGGCGATCCGCCGCGTCGCACGCCGAAGCGCGTGCCGCCGTCCACGGCCACCGGATCGTGCGCCTGCCAATCGGCATCGGTGCGCATCCCGAACGTTTCGACTCGAGACCGGGCGGCGTCGATCAACGCGCGCGCCCCTGCGCTGTCGGAGCCAATCAGGAGCAGGCCGCGGCGCGGCACCAGGTTGACGAGCCGCCGAAACGCGAGCGCCACGGCGTCGAAGTCGGCGTAGATGTCGGCATGGTCGAACTCCACGTTGTTCACGACGGCAATGTCGGGCAGGTACTTCAGAAACTTCGCCGTCTTGTCGAAGAACGCGCTGTCGTACTCGTCGCCTTCGATCACGAAATCGCGGCCCTGCCCGAGCCGGTAACTCGAACCGTTCGGCCCGAAGTTCCTCGCGATGCCGCCGACGAGCACGCTCGGGTCGAGCCCCCCGTGGGTCAGCACCCAGCCGGCGAGCGACGTTGTCGTCGTCTTGCCGTGGGTCCCGGCGATCACGATCGAGCGCGCGCCCCAGAGGAACTGCTCGCGGATGGCCTCGGGCAGCGAGCGGTACCGAATCTTTCGATCCAGGACCTCTTCCAGCTCCGGATTGCCTCGGGAGATGGCATTGCCGACGATGACGATGTCGAGGTCTGAGGTGATGTGCTCCGCGCGATAGCCCACAAGCGTCGGGATGCCCTGTGCGGCGAGGAAATCGCTCATCGGCGGATAGACGTCCTGGTCGGAGCCGCGCACGTCCAGGCCCTGCTGCTTCAACATGGCGGCGAGCGTGGCCATCGCGGTGCCGCAGATGCCGATCAGGTGAATCTTGGTCATTGACTGCAACTTGCCTCAGCTAGAGCGAACGTCACGATCGAACGCAGAGGCCGCAAAGGACGCAAAGTAAGACGATATTTCTTCGCGGCCTTTGCGTTCCAAGAGTGTCGTCTTTTACTCGCGACACGCTCCTCGGACATTTACGCCACCGCCGCCTCTTCGATCACCAGCCGCGGCCGGCCGCCCCCGATGACGCGAGCGTCGACACCGAACGGCAGCGTGACGATCGGCCCGGTTGTGTGACCGGACGGAAACCCGATGATCACGGGTCCCGGGAAATCGGAGAACAGGTCCCTCATCACGCTGCGGCCTCGCAGCTCGCCGGACGGTTCGTCGCAGTTCGGCAGCTCGCCAATGACAACGGCAGACGCGCGCGCCAGCAGGCCGGTCTGGCGCAGCTGCGTGACCTGACGATCCAGCCGGTATGGCCGCTCGCCGACTTCATCGAGAAACAACACGTAACCGGCCGGAGGGTCGAAGGCGAACGGCGTGCCGAGGGAAGCCAGTAGCTGCGTCAGGGTTCCTCCGAGCAGCGGTCCCGTGGCCTCGCCGGGCCGAATCGATTCGAGCCCGGGCGGCGCCAGATCGCCGAGAGGCTGCGGCCGACACAGCGCGTCGAGGAACGAACGCACGTCGTACCCGTCCACGCCGCGCGACAAGCGCCGGTCGATCATCGGTCCATGGAACGCCACGACGCCGCATCCGAGCGTCAGGAACGTCAGAATCGCCGTGAGATCGCTGTATCCGACGAACGCTTTACCCGCCGCCCTCACCTCGGAGGAGTCGAGCAGCGGAAGAATCTGCGCGCTGCCGTACCCGCCGCGGACACCGACGACGCCGCTGACGGAGGGATCGTGCCACGCCGCGCGTAACGCCGCGGCCCGGAGCTCCGCCGCACCCGCCACATAGTGCTGCCGCGCAAAGACCGTCTCGTCAAAGACCGCCTCGAACCCCAGCCGGCGGATCTCCTCCACGCCGCGATCGAATTCCTCGCGGGTGAACGGGCTGGCGGGCGCGACGAGGGCCAGACGATCGCCTTGGGAAAGCGCGCGCGGCTTGAGCATCACAGATAGCGCGACATCTCCTCGGCAACGGCGCGATTCTCGTCGCGGCCGAGCGCCGAGCGCAGCGCACGTCCACTGAGAGGGCGGGCAGCGACCGGCAGCGCGAGAAACCGTTCCTTCGCGCGCCGCTGTCGTGCCAGCGCATCGTCGACGCGCGTCAACGGCAGGCGATCCTCTTCCACGGCGTGCACGAGCGCCTCGATCGCGGCCGCCTGCGTGTCGTGATCGCCGCTGCAGATCAGGACGCCGTCGCATCCAGCTTCGAGCGCGAGCACTGCGGCGGCCGGCACCGCGTATTCGTTGGCGATCGCCTTCATCTCGAGATCATCGCTCAGAATGACGCCCTCGTAGCTCAGCTCGTCGCGCAGAAGGTCGCCGACGATGCGCTTCGACAGCGACGCCGGGCGCTTCTCGTCGAGCGCCGGCACGAACACGTGCGCCGTCATCATGGTCGCCACGCCCGCAGCGATTGCGGCTCTGAATGGCACGAACTCGACCCGCCGGAGACGGTCGGGCGGATGGTCGACGAGCGGCAGCTCGAAATGCGAATCGGTGCTCGTGTCGCCATGACCCGGAAAGTGCTTTCCGCACGCGGCAAGGCCTTCGCCCTGCAGCGTCGTGATGATGGCGCTGCCGAGCCGCGCGACGTCTTCCGCTTTCTCGCCCAGCGCTCGATCGCCAATCACGGGGTTCTTCGGGTTCGTCAGAATGTCGAGCACCGGCGTGTAGTCCAGCGTCACGCCAACCGCTTTCAGCTCCTCCGCGAGCGCACGCGCGAATCGAATGGCGAGCCTGACGTCGCCACTCCGACCGAGCGTGGCCATCGGCGGCCATTCGGTAAATGGCGCCTTCAGGCGTGCCACGCGGCCGCCCTCCTGGTCGACCGATACCCAGACAGGCAACTCGGGCACGAGCCGGGACGCGTCGAACGCGAGCTCAGCCACCTGTTCGGGATCGGCGACATTGCGCGCGAAGAAAATCACGCCGCCCAGGCTGAATTCGCGGGCGAGCGATCGGAGCTCGGCCGGGATCTGCTGGCCATTGAATCCGGCGATGAGCAGCTGGCCCATCTGACGACGAAGCGCAGTCGGTGACACGATCTCAAATTCTACCAAGCAACCGCCCCGAACTGGGCGACTTCGGTGCACCGGGCTTCGCGCTACGCGGCAGGGTGCTCCGTGCTTCGCCGCACCGTGCTGGGCGACTTCGCGGCACGGTGCTGGGCGGCTTGGTATGGTCCAAGGACATCCTTGACAGAACAGTCTAAAGACATGGTTGACACTCAGCCGAGATCTGGTGCGGAGGTGCACCGGTGCCTTGGCAGGAGATGTCAGCCGTGGACGCACGAGCAGCGTTTATCCGAGAGTTTCTCGAGGACGTCGACACAATGACTGAGCTGTGCGAGCGGTACGGCATCAGTCGGCAAACAGGGTATACGTGGGTCGCGCGATACGACACCGAGGGTATCGGCGGCTTGCAGGACCGCTCGCGGCGGCCCCAGCGTAGTCCGCGCGCCACCTCACAGGCGGTCATCGACGCGCTGATTGCGGCACGGCGGCGACGACCGACGTGGGGCCCGAAGAAGCTGTTGAGCCGCGAGTGGCAGCTGGCGGCCCGGCCCGCCTGCAGCACGGCGAGCGCGATCCTCAAGCGCGAGGGCCTGGTGGCCAAGTCGCGGCGGCGGGTGCGACCCGGCCATCCGGGGGCGCCGCCGCCGGCGGTGGCCGAGCCCAATGCGGTGTGGACGCTGGACTTCAAAGGGCACTTTCGCGTTGACGGGCAGTGGTGCTATCCGCTGACCGTGATCGACTGCTGCACCCGCTACGTGCTCGGGTGTCACGCGTTGCCCTCCACCAATACGGACCTGACGCGTCGGGTGCTGCAGCGGGTGTTTCAGCACTATGGGCTGCCCGAGCGGATCCGCAGCGACAACGGGGTGCCATTTGCGACATCATGGGCCGTCGCCCGCCTGTCGCCGCTCGCGGTGTGGTGGATCCACCTCGGGATCGTGCCCGAGCTCATCACGCCCGGCTGTCCGCAACAGAATGGACGGCACGAACGGTTTCATCGAACGCTGAAAGCGGAGACGGCGCAGCCGCCGGCCGCCACATGGGCGGCGCAACAACAGCGATTCGTCCGGTACCGGCAAGTGTTCAATCAGGAGCGTCCGCATGAAGCCCTGGGCCAGCGGCCGCCGGCCGAGTTCTATGTGCCGTCGCCGCGCCCGTATCCGAAGACGCTGCCGCCGCTGATCTACCCTGGCGATTGTGCGCTGCGGCGAGTCGGCCCGAGCGGATCGGTCACGTGGAGCGGCCACGCGGTCTTTGTCAGTCACGTGCTGACGCAGGAAGACGTCGCGTTCCGGCCGCTCGCCGACGGCGTATGGGCAGTTTTCTTTGGTCCGCTTTTGCTGGGCCACTTGGACGAACGGCGCAAACCCGCCGATCATATTTCGCCGGTCGCGGTGAAGCATCCCCGTCGCCGCCAGCGTCGAGACTCACCGTCCCACACACTCGTGAAGGGGGAATAGTGCAGGTCGCCGTGATCGTCGATCGTCAATCCTGGGGCATTCTACGCGGTCGCTTTCGTGCGGACGAGCTCGCCACCCCGCGTTCGGGCGCTTCGCGCCCTCCGCGGGGGCCCCGGCGAGCTCGCCCGCACGAAAGCGCGTTCACTCGAAGAACCTGTTTCAGAACATCGCACTCCGATGAACAACAATCGTGATCAACTTTATCTGTCTCTGAACGAACCGGGCACCGATATCAGCGCTTCGGTGACGTGCCCAAAGTCCAACAAAGTGTCAACTATGTCCTTGGACTGATTTGTCAAGGATGTCCTTGGCCATTCACTGACGCGGCAACGTGCTGGGAACTGACGCTGCAACGTGCTGGGAACTGACGCTGCAACGTGCTGGGAACTGACGCTGCAACGTGCTTCGAGCTGACGCCGGAGGGCAGCACCCCGGAGCGAACCCCAGCACCTTGCAAGCACCGAGCACTCTGCC